>NZ_JAUIYO010000079.1:0-228 GCF_044891285.1 Bacillus lumedeiriae | reverse complement strand
CAGTGTGGCCGATCACCCTCTCAGGTCGGCTACGCATCGTCGCCTTGGTGAGCCGTTACCTCACCAACTAGCTAATGCGCCGCGGGTCCATCTGTAAGCAGCAGCCGAAGCCGCCTTTCAATCTTTCACCATGCGGAGAAAGAAGTTATCCGGTATTAGCCCCGGTTTCCCGGAGTTATCCCAGTCTTACAGGCAGGTTACCCACGTGTTACTCACCCGTCCGCCGCT
>NZ_JAUIYO010000078.1:0-240 GCF_044891285.1 Bacillus lumedeiriae | reverse complement strand
TTCCTCGGGAACAGAACATTTGCTTGTCGGGGCTGAGCAAGGCGCTTCCGCTTTTCTCTTGTCCAGCTCCAGCGCCTTGCTCCTCCGGTCAAATAACCTTCGTTCAATGAAGCCAAAGGACGACTTCCTCGGGAACAGAACATTTGCTTGTCGGGGCTGAGCAAGGCGCTTCCGCTTTTCTCTTGTCCAGCTCCAGCGCCTTGCTCCTCCGGTCAAATAACCTTCGTTCAATGAAGCCAA
>NZ_JAUIYO010000077.1:0-243 GCF_044891285.1 Bacillus lumedeiriae | reverse complement strand
GGAATATGTGAACGGTGAAGGTGTACGCCTTACCTACTAGCAGAAGAGAACGATGTTCTCACACACGAATTAACGGCATTGTTTTTTGTTCAGTTTTGAAGGATGAATTCCTTCTATATATAAGTAATATCTATTGTTCTTTGAAAACTGGATAATATCGTATAAAAGTAACCAAGCAATAAAACCGAGTGATCGCCATTTTAGGTTAAGTTAGAAAGGGCGCACGGTGGATGCCTTGGCACT
>NZ_JAUIYO010000076.1:0-243 GCF_044891285.1 Bacillus lumedeiriae | reverse complement strand
TTGTTCTTTGAAAACTGGATAATATCGTATAAAAGTAACCAAGCAATAAAACCGAGTAATCGCCATTTTAGGTATTTTTATCAGCAAAGAAAAAGAAGCGTAGCTTATTTTTTTTGTAGGTTAAGTTAGAAAGGGCGCACGGTGGATGCCTTGGCACTAGGAGCCGAAGAAGGACGGGACTAACTCCGATATGCTCCGGGGAGCTGTAAGTAAGCATTGATCCGGAGATTTCCGAATGGGGAA
>NZ_JAUIYO010000075.1:0-247 GCF_044891285.1 Bacillus lumedeiriae | reverse complement strand
CAAGCTAGTAAGATCCCTGAAAGATGATCAGGTAGATAGGTTCGAGGTGGAAGCGTGGCGACACGTGGAGCTGACGAATACTAATCGATCGAGGACTTAACCAATCACGCCGCATGGCGTAAAAGCAACACCAAATGGCACTCGATTGCCGGTTACTTGAAACATATTATCCAGTTTTGAAAGAACAATTCTTTCAACTTTATACAGTCTGGTGGCGATAGCGAAGAGGTCACACCCGTTCCCATAC
>NZ_JAUIYO010000074.1:0-247 GCF_044891285.1 Bacillus lumedeiriae | reverse complement strand
CAAGCTAGTAAGATCCCTGAAAGATGATCAGGTAGATAGGTTCGAGGTGGAAGCGTGGCGACACGTGGAGCTGACGAATACTAATCGATCGAGGACTTAACCAATCACGCCGCATGGCGTAAAAGCAGCACCAAATGGCACTCGATTGCCGGTTACTTGAAACATATTATCCAGTTTTGAAAGAACAATTCTTTCAACTTTATACAGTCTGGTGGCGATAGCGAAGAGGTCACACCCGTTCCCATAC
>NZ_JAUIYO010000073.1:0-248 GCF_044891285.1 Bacillus lumedeiriae | reverse complement strand
AGTGCCAAGGCATCCACCGTGCGCCCTTTCTAACTTAACCTAAAATGGCGATCACTCGGTTTTATTGCTTGGTTACTTTTATACGATATTATCCAGTTTTCAAAGAACAATAGATATTACTTATATAGAAGGAATTCATCCTTCAAAACTGAACAAAAAACAATGCCGTTAATTCGTCTGTGAGAACATCGTTCTCTTCTGCTAGTAGGTAAGGCGTACACCTTCACCGTTCACATATTCCTTAGAAA
>NZ_JAUIYO010000072.1:0-248 GCF_044891285.1 Bacillus lumedeiriae | reverse complement strand
GGTATGGGAACGGGTGTGACCTCTTCGCTATCGCCACCAGACTGTATAAAGTTGAAAGAATTGTTCTTTCAAAACTGGATAATATGTTTCAAGTAACCGGCAATCGAGTGCCATTTGGTGCTGCTTTCCGCTTGTCCAGCTGCGGCGCCTTGCTCCTCGGGTCAAATAACCTTCAATCAATGAAGTCAAAGAACGAACTTCTTTGATTGAAGAACATTTGCCTGTCGGAGCAGTACAGGCGCCTACGC
>NZ_JAUIYO010000071.1:0-253 GCF_044891285.1 Bacillus lumedeiriae | reverse complement strand
TCTTCGGCTCCTAGTGCCAAGGCATCCACCGTGCGCCCTTTCTAACTTAACCTAAAATGGCGATCACTCGGTTTTATTGCTTGGTTACTTTTATACGATATTATCCAGTTTTCAAAGAACAATAGATGTTACTTATATATAGAAGGAATTCATCCTTCAAAACTGAACAAAAAACAATGCCGTTAATTCGTGTGTGAGAACATCGTTCTCTTCTGCTAGTAGGTAAGGCGTACACCTTCACCGTTCACATATT
>NZ_JAUIYO010000070.1:0-260 GCF_044891285.1 Bacillus lumedeiriae | reverse complement strand
CCAATAACGAAAAGCGTAGGCGCCTGTACTGCTCCGACAGGCAAATGTTCTTTAACCAAAGAAGTTCGTTCTTTGACTTCATTGGTTGAAGGTTATTTGACCCGAGGAGCAAGGCGCCGCAGCTGGAAAAGCGAAAAGCAGCACCAAATGGCACTCGATTGCCGGTTACTTGAAACATATTATCCAGTTTTGAAAGAACAATTCTTTCAACTTTATACAGTCTGGTGGCGATAGCGAAGAGGTCACACCCGTTCCCATAC
>NZ_JAUIYO010000006.1:0-183372 GCF_044891285.1 Bacillus lumedeiriae | reverse complement strand
TACAGTCTGGTGGCGATAGCGAAGAGGTCACACCCGTTCCCATACCGAACACGGAAGTTAAGCTCTTCAGCGCCGATGGTAGTTGGGGGCTTCCCCCTGTGAGAGTAGGACGCTGCCAGGCAAACGACAAAAAGAACAGCTAAAGCTGTTCTTTTTTTTATATCGGATAACTAGCTGGAGAAAGATGAATGTTTTCAGCTTTTCTTCTTCTTTTTTCTCCACATAAATTGTGATAAACTTACGTCATTATTTGAAAGATAATTTGAAAGATTATTAGTCTTTATTTAAAGGAGGGGCCTTATGCTAGGGAATGGATTAGTTATGGTATTAATTATTTTAATTATCAATGTTTGTTATGTATCATTCTTTACGATTCGGATGATTTTAACATTAAAGGGATACCGCTATGTTGCTGCCTTTGTCAGTATGATTGAAATTGTGATTTATATCGTTGGGCTTGGACTTGTGCTTGATAATTTAAATGAAATTCAAAATGTCATTGCGTACGCTGTTGGTTATGGTTTAGGAGTTATTGCTGGAATGAAATTGGAGGAGAAGCTGGCACTCGGCTATATTACAGTGAATGTAATTACAAAAGAGTATGATAAAGATTTACCAAAACAGTTGCGGGAACAAGGGTATGGAGTGACAACCTGGGCCGCGAATGGGCTTGAGGGTGATCGGATGGCTCTGCAAATCTTAACGCCAAGAAAATATGAATTAAAGCTATACAGCCAGATTAAAGAATTAGATCCTAAAGCATTTATTATTGCATATGAGCCTAAAACGATTCATGGCGGATTTTGGGTGAAAAGTGTAAAAAAAGGGAAGTTGGCGGAATGAGTAAAAAGAAAACGTTTTATGTACAGGAAAATGAAACAATTGATCAATGTCTGGAACGCATGAAACAGGAAGGGTATGTACCTATTAGGAGAATGGAGCGCCCTGTGTTTAAAGAAGAAATGATCAATAAGGAGAAGAAATATACGCCAATTGGCAGAGAAATCGTTTTTGAAGGGAAAATGATGCTCTAAACACGAACATTAAAAAATGAAAAAATATAATTGTTCGATTTTTTGTTGACAATATACTTTTATGCTTGTTAAGATGTAGATGACAAATACGGTGCCTCATATAATAGCGGGAATATGGCCTGCAAGTTTCTACCCGATTACCGTAAATAATCGGACTATGGGGAAAGTATAACTTATCTGGAGCAAATCCATTCTTAACGAGCTTTTTGCCCAGGTGAGCTGCTTTCTCTTATGAGAGATCAGCATCTCATCTGGGCTTTTTATATGTGACTAATTACTTTGGGGGGTCAATCATGTCAGTAGAAGTTGGCGTAATAATGGGAAGTACCTCTGACTGGGAAACGATGAAGAATGCTTGTGACATTCTGGAAGAACTAGGGATCTCTTTTGAGAAAAAAGTAGTGTCTGCGCACCGCACACCAGATTTAATGTTTCAATACGCTGAACAAGCGAGAGAACGGGGTATCAAAGTGATTATTGCCGGTGCAGGCGGAGCAGCCCATCTTCCAGGAATGGTTGCGGCAAAAACAACATTGCCGGTTATTGGTGTGCCGGTTCAGTCTAAGGCATTGAACGGGATGGATTCCTTGCTGTCAATCGTACAGATGCCAGGAGGTGTGCCGGTGGCAACTGTAGCCATTGGTAAAGCTGGTGCGGTGAACGCTGGTTTGTTGGCAGCACAAATATTATCTATTACGAATAAAGAAATAGCCTCCAAACTTGAAGAACGGCGTCAAAAACTTGAAGAAACTGTACTGGAAAGTAGTGATCAACTTGTCTAGACAAATGATTAAACCAGGTCAAACAATTGGGATTATTGGCGGCGGACAGCTTGGCCGGATGATGGCGCTTGCCGCAAAGGCAGCGGGATTCAAAATTGCTGTTCTCGAACCAGGAGAAAACTCTCCATGCGGGCAGGTAGCTGATATTGAAATCAATGCTTCTTACGATGATCAAGCAGCACTGAATAAGCTTGCTGAAGTCAGTGATGTGATTACTTATGAATTTGAAAATATAGATTACGACGGCTTAAAGAAACTGCAGGAAATCGCATTTATTCCGCAGGGAGCAGAGCTGATCAAAGTTACGCAAAACCGTGTAGCAGAAAAAGAAGCAATTGCCAATGCGGGTGTTCCAGTAGCTCCTTACGCGGTGATTACTGAAGCTGGAGAGATTTATGATGCAATCGCTCAGCTCGGATATCCTTCTGTCCTAAAAACAGCACGGGGCGGTTACGATGGCAAAGGACAATTCGTCATCAAAGAGGCATCGCAAATTGAAGAGGCGGCTCAGCTTTTAAAGAACGGTGTATGCGTTTTGGAAAAATGGATTTCTTTTGAAAGGGAAATTTCGGTCATTGTGAACCGCAACCTTCAAGGGGAAACAACTTACTTTCCAGTCGGAGAAAATATACATAGAGAAAACATTCTCCATGAAACGATTGTACCGGCAAGGGTATCGGATCATGTAAAAGAGGAAGCGGTAAAAGCAGCAGAAAAAATTGCAGAAGCGCTTGAACTTGTTGGTACACTGGCTGTAGAGATGTTTGTTGGCAAAGATGGGGAGATTTACATTAATGAACTGGCACCTAGACCTCATAATTCAGGGCATTATACCATTGAAGCATGCGACATTTCCCAATTTGGCCAGCACATCCGCGCTATTTGCAACTGGCCGCTGCAAACACCAGAACTGTTGAAACCGGCACTTATGGTTAATATTCTAGGTGAGCATATGGAAGGTATTATGGCAGGGCTGGCTGATCATCCGGAATGGTCTGTTCATTTGTACGGAAAAGCTGAAGCAAAAGTTAAAAGAAAAATGGGACACATAACCATTTTGACAAACGAAATGAATGCCACACTTGAAGAGGTAGAAGCAAGCGGAATCTGGAACAGCGACGGAAACTGATCGGAGGAAAAAGACATGATTGAACGTTATACGCGCCCGGAAATGGGAGCCATCTGGACAGAAGAAAACCGTTATAAAGCTTGGCTGGAAGTAGAAATACTTGCTTGTGAAGCGTGGGCAGAATTAGGTGAAATCCCAAAAGAAGACGTCAAAAAAATTCGTGAACGAGCATCTTTTGATGTGAACCGTATTAAAGAAATTGAAGAAGAAACACGGCATGATGTTGTTGCCTTTACACGTGCAGTATCCGAATCTCTTGGAGAAGAACGGAAATGGGTCCATTATGGACTCACTTCTACAGATGTAGTAGATACAGCCTTATCTTATTTGTTAAAACAGGCAAATACGATCTTAAGAAATGATTTGGAAAACTTTGTTGGAATTCTTCAAGAAAAAGCAAAAGAACATAAATATACGGTCATGATGGGAAGGACACATGGCGTTCATGCAGAACCGACTACATTCGGTTTAAAGATGGCTCTTTGGCATGAGGAAATGAAAAGAAACCTAGAACGCTTTAATCAGGCGGCTGATGGAGTAGAATACGGTAAAATCTCTGGAGCGGTCGGTACGTACGCGAACATTGACCCATTTGTAGAAGAGTATGTATGTAAACAGCTTGGAACGAAGCCGGCACCCATTTCTACACAAACGCTGCAGCGTGACCGTCATGCTCATTACATGAGCACGATCGCTTTAATTGCGGCCTCCATCGAGAAATTTGCTGTCGAAATTCGCGGTTTGCAAAAGAGTGAAACACGAGAAGTGGAAGAGTTCTTTGCAAAAGGACAAAAAGGATCTTCTGCCATGCCGCATAAACGTAATCCCATCGGTTCAGAAAACATGACAGGGCTTGCCCGTGTGATCCGCGGACATATGTTAACGGCTTATGAAAATGTTCCTTTATGGCATGAACGGGATATCTCCCATTCTTCGGCAGAGCGTATTATTTTGCCAGATGCAACGATCGCTTTGAACTATATGTTGAATCGTTTCGGCAACATCGTCAAAAACTTAACCGTCTTTCCTGAGAACATGAAACGCAACATGGATCGGACGCTAGGGTTGATTTATTCACAGCGTGTGCTCCTTGCTTTGATCGATAAAGGCATGGCGCGTGAAGCGGCTTATGACACTGTTCAGCCTAAAGCGATGGAGGCATGGGAGAAACAAGTGCCATTCCGCGGGCTGATTGAAGCCGATGAACAGATCACAGCGAAATTAACAGCTGCAGAAATTGCTGACTGCTTCGATTACAATTATCACTTACAGCACGTAGATACGATCTTTACTCGTCTTGGACTGAATGATGAATAAAATGCAAATACCCGTTGTATGACGGGTATTTGCATGGATGACTGAAGATTGCCATTATTTCTACAGGGGGAATTACATTGGAAAAGGGCTCATTGCTTTATGAGGGGAAAGCGAAACAGATTTACGCAACCGATCAAGAAGATGTTATTTTAGTCTCCTATAAAGACTCAGCTACTGCTTTTAACGGAGAGAAGAAAGCGCAGCTGGAAGGTAAAGGAAGACTAAACAATGAAATCAGCAGTCTTATCTTTTTAAAGCTTAAAGAGCTCAACATTCCGTCACACTTTATCGAGCAGATTTCCGATCATGAGCAGCTCGTTAAACATGTGAGTATTATTCCGCTGGAAGTCGTGACAAGAAATGCCGCGGCTGGAAGCCTAGCTAAACGTTTTGGATTTGAAGAAGGAGAAGCATTTGATCAGCCAATCGTTGAATTCTATTTTAAGGATGATGAACTTGGTGATCCTCTCCTTACTGAAGATCATATTCAAATGTTGAAAGTCGCTTCTAAAGAGGAAGTAGCTGAAATGAAGAAGCAGGCTTTAGCAATTAACGAAGCACTTCTATCCTTGTTCGCAAATATGGAAATTGATTTAATCGATTTTAAAGTCGAGTTCGGAAAAGATAAGCATGGAGCTATTTTGCTCGCTGATGAAATCTCGCCGGACACTTGCCGTCTTTGGGACAAGAAAACGAACCGTAAATTGGATAAAGATATATTCCGCCGTGATTTAGGCGATTTGATAGGGGCATATAAAGAGGTACTAAATAGATTAGGGGGAAATCAGCATGTATAAAGTAAAGGTATTCGTTACGTTAAGAGAAAGTGTATTAGATCCACAAGGGAAAGCTGTTCAACAGTCATTAACAAACCTCGGATATGAAGGTGTACAAGATGTACGCATCGGCAAATATATGGAGTTAGCGATTGATGGAGATCATCAAGAAGTAGAAAAAACAGTACAAGAAGTATGTGAAAAGCTATTATCGAACCCAGTCATTGAAGATTACCGATATGAAATTGAGGAGAGTGTTGAACAGTGAAATTCGCAGTAATCGTGTTCCCAGGCTCCAATTGTGACGTTGATATGTTCCATGCTGTAAAAGACGAACTAGGTGAAGAAGTAGAGTACGTCTGGCATGATGCGGATGATTTAAGCAGCTACGACGGCATTTTACTTCCGGGCGGCTTTTCCTACGGAGATTACCTTCGTTCAGGAGCCATCGCTCACTTATCAAAGGTAATGAACGAAGTGAAAAAAGCAGCAGAAGCAGGAAAGCCAGTTCTTGGTGTGTGTAACGGTTTCCAAATTTTGTTAGAGTCTGGTTTGCTTCCAGGAGCGATGCTTCGCAACAAAGATTTAAAATTTGTTTGCGCTCCTACACAGCTGCAAGTAGAAAATAATGAAACAATGTTCTCTTCTCTATATGAAAAAGGAGAAACAATTACCGTTCCTGTTGCCCATGGGGAAGGAAACTATTACTGTGATGAAGCAACATTAGAGGCGCTTCAATCTAATAATCAAATTGTCTTTACTTATACAAACAACTTTAACGGCAGCCTGCAGGATATTGCTGGCATTGTGAATGAGAAAGGCAATGTTCTTGGAATGATGCCTCATCCAGAGCGGGCAGTGGATGAACTTCTTGGAAGTGCAGACGGATTAAAATTATTTCAATCAATTGTGAAACAATGGAGGGAATCTCATGTCGTTAATGCTTGAGCCTAGTACAGAGCAAATTAAAGAAAAGAAAATTTACCGTGAAATGGGCATGACGGATGAGGAGTTCGCCAAAGCGGAGGGAATTCTAGGACGGACGCCAAACTACACGGAAACAGGTCTTTTTTCTGTTATGTGGTCTGAACACTGCAGTTATAAAAACTCAAAGCCCGTACTTCGTAAATTCCCAGTAACAGGCGAACGTGTTCTTCAGGGTCCTGGAGAGGGCGCGGGAATTGTAGATATTGGTGATGAGCAGGCAGTTGTATTTAAAATCGAAAGCCATAACCATCCATCGGCTATTGAACCATACCAAGGAGCAGCAACAGGTGTTGGGGGGATTATCCGTGACGTTTTCTCCATGGGTGCCCGTCCAGTTGCGATGTTAAATTCATTGCGCTTTGGTGAGCTTGAATCCAGCCGTGTGAAATATTTATTTGAAGAAGTAGTAGCAGGAATTGCAGGCTACGGTAACTGTATCGGTATCCCGACAGTGGGAGGAGAAGTTCAGTTTGACCCTACGTATGAGGGCAACCCACTTGTTAACGCGATGTGTGTTGGATTAATCGATCATAAAGATATTCAAAAAGGCCAAGCAAAAGGTGTCGGCAATACGGTTATGTATGTCGGTGCAAAAACAGGCCGTGACGGAATTCATGGTGCAACTTTTGCTTCAGAAGAATTAAGTGAAGAATCAGAAGAAAAACGCCCAGCTGTTCAAGTAGGCGATCCATTCATGGAAAAGCTGCTTCTTGAAGCTTGTCTTGAACTTGTAAAAAATGACGCGCTTGTTGGTATTCAAGATATGGGAGCGGCCGGACTAACAAGTTCTTCAGCTGAAATGGCAAGTAAAGCAGGTTCAGGTATTGAAATGGACCTTGATTTCGTACCGCAGCGTGAAACAGGTATGACGCCTTATGAAATGATGCTTTCAGAATCACAAGAGCGGATGCTGATCGTTATTAAAAAAGGCCGTGAAAAAGAAATCGAAGACCTTTTCGCAAAATATGGCCTTGAAGCAGCGACGGTCGGCCGCGTAACAGATGACGGCATGCTTCGTCTTCTTCATAAAGGTGAAGTAGTCGCAGAAGTACCTGCCGATGCCCTTGCAGAAGACGCACCAGTATATCATAAGCCGTCACAAGAACCAGCTTACTACCGTGAGTATCAAGCGATGGAGCTTGAAACACCTCAAGTAGACAACTTTAAAGAGACGTTCATTCAACTTCTTTCTCAGCCGACTATTGCGAGCAAAGAGTGGGTTTATGGACAATATGATTACCAAGTACGGACAAACACAGTCGTTGCACCAGGTTCTGATGCTGCGGTGATCCGTGTACGCGGAACGAATAAAGCGTTGGCAATGACAACAGACTGTAACTCCCGCTACTTATATCTTGACCCTGAAACAGGCGGGAAAATTGCTGTAGCGGAAGCAGCACGTAATGTCGTTTGTTCGGGTGGAGAGCCGCTTGCTATTACAGATTGCTTGAACTTCGGAAGTCCAGAAAAACCAGAAATCTTCTGGCAGCTTGAAAAAGCAACGGACGGGATGAGTGAAGCATGTCGAGTACTGAGCACGCCTGTTATCGGCGGAAACGTTTCTCTGTACAACGAAACAAATGGAACAGCTGTGTACCCGACACCAGTTGTTGGAATGGTCGGGTTAATTAAAGATATCGCTCACATTACAACGCAAAGCTTTAAACAAGCAGGCGATCTTGTTTACATCATTGGAGAAACAGCAGCTGAATTTGGCGGAAGCGAATTGCAAAAGCTGCAAAATGGCGGGAAAATCTTCGGAAAATCGCCAGATCTTGATTTAGCAGTAGAACAAAGCAGACAAGCATCGTTGCTAAAAGCGATTCAAGCAGGTACAGTGCAGTCAGCACATGATGTCGCTGAAGGCGGATTTGCGGTCGCTCTTGCAGAAAAAGCTTTCGGCACAGGCCTTGGAGCAAATGTAGCACTGGCTGAAAACATTGAGAAAACAGCAGCTCTATTCAGTGAAACACAGTCCCGTTTCATCGTTACTGTCAGCAAAGAAAAGCAAGCAGAATTTGAGGCGATTATGACAGAAGCAGCGTTAATTGGGGAAGTAACAGAAGCAGCGGACCTAGTGATTAAACAACAAAATGAAACAATCATCGAAGCAGAGGTCAGTGAACTAGAACAGGCCTGGAAAGGAGCTATCCCATGCTTGCTGAAATCAGAGGCTTAAACGAAGAGTGTGGCGTGTTTGGCGTATGGGGACATGAAGATGCAGCGCAAATTACTTATTATGGGCTGCAAAGTTTACAGCACCGCGGCCAAGAAGGTGCCGGAATCGTCGTAACAGACGGCAAAAAAATCCGAGGTATCAAAGGGGAAGGGCTCGTAACTGAAGTATTTAATCAAGAAAAAGTTCGGGAATTACCTGGTTTTGGTGCCATTGGTCATGTGAGATATACAACAGCAGGAGGAGGCGGATATGAAAATGTCCAGCCGCTGCTGTTTCATTCACAATCGGGCAGCCTAGCCCTCGCGCATAACGGCAATCTAATTAATGCGACATCATTAAGACACCAGCTTGAAGGGCAAGGGAGTATTTTCCAAACGACTTCAGATACAGAAGTATTGGCTCATTTAATTCGCCGCGGCGGATTTGGTACGATGAAAGATCAAATGAAACACGCTCTATCGATGCTAAAAGGGGCGTATGCGTTTCTTGTCATGACAGAAAATGAACTGTTGGTAGCACTTGATCCAAATGGACTGCGCCCGCTGTCACTTGGTCAGCTAGGTGATTCATTTTGCGTGGCTTCTGAAACGTGTGCGTTTGATCTCATCGGTGCGAAGTTCATTCGTGACGTGGAGCCGGGGGAACTGTTAATTATCAATAAAGACGGAGTGCAGTCTGAACGTTTTGCCCTCGCGACAAAACAGGCGATCTGTGCAATGGAATACATCTACTTTTCTCGTCCGGACAGCGATATTCATGGCATTAACGTCCATAGCGCGAGAAAGCGCCTTGGTATTCAGCTTGCTAAAGAAGTAAATATTGAAGCAGACGTTGTTACAGGAGTACCAGATTCAAGTATTTCAGCCGCCATTGGATTTGCGGAGGCATCCGGTATTCCTTATGAAATGGGATTAATTAAAAACCGTTATATCGGCCGGACATTTATCCAGCCTTCACAATCTTTGCGCGAGCAAGGTGTAAAAATGAAATTATCACCTGTCCGCGGTGTCGTAGAAGGCAAGCGGGTAGTCATGGTTGATGATTCTATTGTCCGCGGTACAACAAGCAGACGAATCGTAAAAATGCTAAAAGATGCTGGTGCGGCGGAAGTACACGTATGCATCAGTTCACCACCGATTAAAAATCCTTGCTATTACGGCATTGATACGTCTACAAAGGCAGAGCTTATCTCAGCTTCTCATACGGATGAAGAATTAAGACAATTAATTGGAGCGGATTCCTTAACATTTTTAAGCGTTGAAGGAATGATTGAAGCGATTGGACACGAAAAGCAAAACGGTCATTGCGGTCAATGTCTTGCTTGCTTTACAGGAGATTATCCAACAGAAATCCATCCGGAGACGGTGCACCCGCACGATAAAGAATTAATGTACTAATGAAGGAAAAGTGAGTTGTTTTTAAGAGTGAATAAGGGGGAGCATGTAAATGTCTAAGGCATATGAAGCGGCAGGAGTAAATATTGAAGCAGGTTACGAAGCCGTTGAGCGGATGAAAAAACATGTCAAGCGCACAAACCGCGCGGGCGTGATGGGAGCGCTCGGCAGTTTCGGAGGTATGTTTGACTTATCTACTGTCAATGTGAAAGAACCTGTATTAGTATCAGGTACGGATGGAGTAGGTACGAAGCTAAAGCTTGCTTTTATGATGGACCGTCATGATACGATCGGTATTGATTGTGTAGCAATGTGCGTCAATGACGTTATTGTTCAAGGAGCAGAACCGTTATATTTCCTTGATTACATTGCTTGCGGTCAAGCATTGCCTGAAAAGATCGAACAAATTGTAAAAGGTGTTGCTGACGGCTGCGAACAGGCGGGCTGCGCATTAATCGGCGGAGAGACAGCCGAAATGCCTGGAATGTACAGCGATGGTGAATACGATATTGCTGGCTTTACAACAGGAGTCGCAGAGAAAAGTAAGTTGATTACTGGTGAAAATATCCAAGACGGAGATGTCATCATCGGACTGCCATCGAGCGGATTGCACAGCAACGGATTTTCACTCGTTAGAAAAATCTTCTTTGAAAACCATCAGCTTTCACCAGAAGCAGAGCTTGAAGAATTGTCAGCTCCGCTTGGCGAAGTGCTGCTAACACCAACTAAAATTTATGTTAAACCAGTTCTTGAAGTACTGAAAGAAATGGACATCAAAGGAATGGCCCACATTACGGGCGGCGGGTTCATTGAAAACATTCCACGTGCATTGCCTGAAGGATTAGGCGCAGAAATCAAAGAAGGAACATGGGATATTCCAGAAGTTTTCCAAGCGTTAAAAACATACGGAGAGCTTGAGTTTAAAGAAATGTATAACATTTTCAACATGGGGATTGGACTTGTTATGATCGTATCTGCCGCTAATGAAGACAAGGCGAAACAGTTAATTGCGCAAGCAGGGGAGAAAGCTTATACAATTGGACGCATTATCTCGGGAGAAGGAGTTCAATTTAAGTGATGAATAAGGGGAAAATAAGCCGCATCGCTTTATTTGCTTCTGGCAGCGGAAGTAATTTTCAAGTGATTGCGGAAGCCATTCAACGAGGGGATATTTCGGCCGATATTGCAATATTAGTTTGTGATCAGCCGGATGCATATGTGATCAAGCGGGCGGAGCAGCTTCAAATCCCGGTGTTTTCTTTCCGGGCCAAAGATTATTCATCGAAAGTAGAATTTGAAACAAAAATAGTTGATAAACTCCGGGAAGCCGGAGTTGACTTTATTTTTCTAGCCGGATACATGCGTTTAATCGGAGAGACGCTTTTACGTGCGTATGGCGGGAAAATCGTCAATATTCACCCTTCATTGCTGCCGGCGTTTCCAGGAAAAGATGCGATTGGCCAAGCATTTAATGCCCGGGTGAAGATTACGGGAGTGACTGTCCACTTTGTTGATGAAGGAATGGACACCGGGCCAATCATCGACCAGGAAAGTGTTCGGGTCGCAGAGGATGAAACAAGAGAATCTCTGCAGGAGAAAATTCAGAAAATTGAACACACACTTTATCCAAGAGTTATTAAAAATCTGTTAACTAAAGCAGTTGTGGAGGGAACGAAGAAATGAAAAAACGCGCTTTACTTAGTGTGTCAGATAAAAGCGGCATCGTAGATTTAGCAAAAGAACTGATCGCTTTAGACTTTGAGATTATTTCTACAGGCGGTACGAAAAAAATGATCGAAGAAGCGGGACTGCCTGTCATGAGCGTCAGCGACGTAACAGGATTCCCGGAAATTCTTGAAGGCCGCGTGAAAACATTGAATCCGTTTATCCATGGCGGTCTTCTAGCGAAACGAGACGAAGCGAATCACGCTAAACAGCTGGAAGAACAGAACATTACACCGATTCACCTTGTGTGCGTGAATTTGTATCCATTCCAGCAAACGATCGCGAAACCAGATGTCACAGTTGAAGATGCGATTGAAAACATCGACATCGGCGGACCTGCGATGCTGCGTGCCTCTGCAAAAAACCATGAGTATGTAACTGTGCTTGTTGATTCAGCAGATTATCCAGAAGTTTTAGCAGAGCTAAAAGCAACCGGAGAAACAACAAAAGAAACGAGAAGAAAGCTTGCTGCAAAAGTATTCCGTCATACGGCTGCTTATGATGCGATGATCGCTCGTTACATGACAGAACTAGTAGACGAAAAACAGCCGGAAAAAATGACGTTTACATACGAATTAAAGCAATCTCTTCGTTACGGGGAAAACCCGCATCAGGAAGCTGCTTTTTATGAGCAGCCGCTCGGTTCTGCTTTTTCAGTCGCTCGCGCGAAGCAGCTGCATGGGAAAGAGCTGTCTTATAACAATATCCGTGATGCAGATGCTGCTTTACAAATTGTTAAAGAATTCTCTGAGCCGGCAGCAGTCGCGATTAAGCATATGAACCCATGCGGAGTGGGTGCAGGCAGTACGATTCAAGAAGCTTACGAACGTGCTTATGAAGCGGATCCGACTTCTATTTTTGGCGGAATTGTTGCATTGAACCGTCCTGTTGATGAAGCACTTGCTCAAAAACTACATGAAATTTTCCTAGAAATCATTATTGCACCATCATTTACAGAGGAAGCACTAGCTATTTTAACAGCGAAGAAAAATATCCGTTTATTAACTCTTTCATTTGATAAAGGCAACGAAAGTGAAAAAGTACTGACATCGGTTGAAGGCGGCCTGCTCGTTCAAGACCTTGACCTTCATTCACTTGACAATGCCGACATTCGCGTTGTAACAAAACGTGAGCCGACTGAAGAAGAATGGAAAGCTCTTAAACTTGGCTGGAAAGTAGTCAAACACGTGAAATCAAATGCAATTGTCGTTACAGATGACAAGATGACTCTTGGAGTTGGAGCGGGACAAATGAACCGTGTCGGTGCAGCGAAAATTGCTCTTGAACAGGCGGGTGAAAAAGCAAATGGAGCAGCTCTTGCTTCTGATGCATTCTTCCCAATGGACGATACAGTAGAAGCCGCAGCGAAAGCAGGCATCACAGCAATTATTCAGCCGGGCGGATCTGTTAGAGATGAAGATTCGATCAAAAAAGCGGACGAATATGGCATTGCCATGGTTATGACTGGTATTAGACATTTTAAACATTAATCAAGCGGGGTGGATGAAAATGAACATTCTTGTTGTTGGCCGTGGAGGCAGAGAACATGCAATTTGTAAGAAGCTGGCGGCAAGTCCGCAAGTGAAACAAGTCTTTTGTGCTCCGGGCAATGCAGGGATTGCACGGGACGCTGAAATCGTATCGATCGATGAGATGGATTTTGCTGCATTGAGTGAATTTGCGGCTAGCAATCATATCGATCTAACGTTTGTCGGCCCTGAAAATCCGCTTTCTGCTGGAATTGTGGATTATTTTCAAGAAAAAGGCTTAAAGGTGTATGGACCGAACAAATCAGCAGCAGAGCTGGAAGGCAGTAAGTCTTTTGCTAAAATGATGATGGAAAAGTACAACATTCCTACTGCCCGCTATGCTGCATTTGACGAATATGAAGCTGCAAAAGCCTATATCGAAGAGCAGGGAGCACCGATCGTACTAAAAGCAGATGGGCTTGCAGCTGGCAAAGGTGTAACGGTCGCGATGACGCTTGAAGAAGCTCTCGACGCTTTAGAAGAATTAATGGTCGCTAAAAAGTTTGGCGAAGCTTCTTCTAAATTAGTGATTGAGCAGTACCTCGAAGGTGAAGAATTCTCCTTGATGGCTTTTGTTAACGGAGAGAATGTCTACCCAATGGAAGCAGCGCAGGATCATAAACGCGCGTTCGATAACGATGAAGGACCGAATACAGGCGGAATGGGCGCTTATTCTCCGATCCCTCATATTTCCCAAAGTGTGATTGAGCAGTCAGTAGAAGAAATTCTGCTTCCAATTGCTAAAGGAATGGTACAAGAAGGGCGCTCATTTACCGGCATTATTTTTGCGGGGTTAATGCTGACAAAAGAAGGGCCAAAAACGATCGAATTTAATGCCCGCTTCGGCGATCCAGAAACACAAGTGGTTCTTCCACGCTTAGAGTCAGATCTTGTTCAAGTCTTTCTTGATGTTCTCGAAGGCAAAGATCCGGAGCTGAAGTGGAAAGACGAGGCCGTTCTTGGCGTTGTGCTTGCGTCAGAAGGTTATCCGGGAGGGTATGAAAAAGGCCATCCAATTAAAGGTTTGGAAAAAGTGGACCCTTCAAGCGTCCTGCATGCAGGAACGATTAAAAATGAAGAAGGTACTATTTGTGCGGATGGCGGCCGTGTATTGCTTGTTACAGGTATCGCTCCTTCTATCCAAGAGGCGAAACAAGAAGCGTACAAAAAAATGGAGAACATTCAAACCGATCACTTTTTCTATCGAAAAGATATTGGCAGCCGGGCAATTGCTAACGCCCAGTCGGCGCAATAATATTCATAAAAAACAAGGCGCTGAAAAGCAGCCTTGTTTTTTTGTAGAGAAAATTATCATATAATAGAGGAGTATGCGAACTTTTTCACATATTGTTCAAAAAAATAAGCATTCTTTAATGCTTTAAACTATAAAATATGTTAAGATGTCAATAATTTAAAATATAGGATGATAGCTTCCCTTCAGGAGGAGTGTTTAAATAAATGTTAGAACAGCGACATCAATGGAAGAATAAACAATTAAGAGAACACGTAGCAGTAGTCAGCGGCGATCGTTCTCCAACACTTGTATTAAAGAATGCCCGTTTCTTGCACTCGGTATTAAAACAGTGGATTACTGCGAATATATGGATATATGAAGATCGCATCGTTTACGTTGGGGAAGAGATGCCTGAAAAGACAAATAAAGCAGAAGTCTACGATTGCAGCGGCAAGACGCTCGTTCCAGGTTATATTGAGCCGCATGTGCATCCTTTTTTGCTTTATAATCCGCACAGCTTTGCTGAGTTTGCAGCCAAAACAGGTACGACCACATGCATCAATGATAACTTAATGTTATTTTTATCGTTAGAAGAAAAGAAAGCGTTTTCTTTGTTAGAGGAATTTCGTTCATTACCTGTCAGCATGTACTGGTGGTGCCGGTATGATGGGCAGACAGAATTAGCGAATGAAGAAGAAGTAGTCTCCAACGCAGCCGTGAAGTCTTGGATCGAGCATGATGCTGTCCTGCAAGGAGGAGAGCTGACAGGCTGGCCGAGGCTGCTAGAAGGCGACGACATGATGCTGCATTGGATTCAGGAAACGAAGCGGCTTCGTAAGAGAATTGAAGGTCATTTCCCAGGCGCCTCTGAAAAAACGCTGACAAAAATGGCTTTGCTTGGGGCAGATAGTGACCACGAATCGATGAGCGGACAAGATGTGTATAAACGCTTGCTTGCTGGCTATATGGTTTCTCTTCGCCATTCCTCGATCCGTCCAGACCTTGAAGTACTGCTTCAAGAGATGAAAGAAATGGGTCTCAACCAATATGACATGATGATGTTTACAACAGATGGAGCGAGCCCGTCTTTTTATGAACAAGGTATTTTGGATTGGATGATTGCTAAAGCTATCGAGCATGATGTTCCGGTGATTGATGCATATCACATGGCCAGCTACAATATAGCAAAATATTATCGCATCGACCATTTGCATGGCATGATCGCGCCGGGGCGGATCGCCAACATTAATATTTTACAAGATGAATTTCATCCTTCGCCAATATCGGTTCTATCAAAAGGGCAATGGTTAAAGAAAGAGGAAGTGACGGCACCATTTCCACAAATAGAGTGGGAGAAGTTTGGCTTCGGTCCATTAATGCTGGATTATAGTCTAGAGGAAGATGATTTGCAGTTTTCCATGCCTTTTGGAATGCAGCTTGTAAATAATGTCATTACAAAACCGTATTCGTTAGAAAGAGATATGTCAGGTGAAGAGATTTCTGCAGAAGATGATGAAAGCTTTTTAGTATTGCTTGACCGTGGCGGCAAATGGCGGGTCAACACAACGCTGAAAGGATTTACATCAAAAGTATCAGGGCTCGCCTCTTCATTTTCTAACACTGGTGATATTATTTTAATTGGGAAGTGCAAGAGTGAAATGGAGCGGGCATTTCATCGAATGAAAGAAATAGGCGGTGGAATTGTGCTTACCGAAAATGAAGAAGTCATCTTTGAAATTCCATTAGAGCTTTCAGGATTAATGTCGACCCAGCCAGTAGAAGCACTCATGAAAGAAGAATCAAAATTGAAAGAACTACTGGCAGAAAGAGGATATTTATATGATGATCCTCTTTATACACTCTTATTTTTATCTTCCACTCACTTGCCTTATATTCGTGTGACACCACAAGGAATGTATGATGTAATGAAGAAAACAGTACTCTTTCCGACTATAATGCGTTAAAATGGTAAAGTAAAAAGCTATGGGAGTTTGTGTATGAGAAAATGGACCATGCTGTTTTTATTGGCGGGCGCTTTGCTTATGAGCGGCTGCTTGGATGGAAAACAGAAAGAAGCTGGAGATCGTGAGCAAGACGTTAGACAAGAAAATAAAAAATATAGCTATACCTTTCCTTTGACAGGGAAACGAACAAATGAGCCTCCAACACGGCGTGCAGCTGCAGTAGTCATTAATAATCACCCACAGGCTCGGCCGCAAACAGGGCTGGCAGCGGCGGATATCGTGTATGAAGTGCCAGTAGAAGGCAATATAACCCGGTTTCTTGCTATTTACCAAAGTGAACAGCCTGAAACAGTGGGACCTGTTCGGAGTGCCAGGGACTATTTCATTGATCTGACGAAAGGATATAACGGCCTCTTTATTGCACATGGATACAGTCCGGAAGCACGGGAGCGGCTTTTGAGTGGAGAGATCGATGAATTAAACGGCATTCAGTATGATGGGAAGGTTTTCAAAAGAGATCCTTCTCGTAAAGCGCCCCACAATTCCTATGTTGATTTTGATAAAATGTATAAAAAAGCGGAAGAAAGAGGATACAGCATAGAAGGAATGCCTGATCGTTTGCACTTCCTAAATACGATAACAGATGCAGGACAAAAAGCAGCAGCTATTCACGTCAATTATTCGAGTCAGCCTGCTTTTCAAGCAGAATATAAATACAGCCCCTCCAAAAAACGCTATGAACGGTTTGTTGGAGGGGAACAGCAGCTAGATAGGGAAACGAAAGAGCCCCTTAGCGCATCCAATGTGTTCATTATCGAAGCCGATCAGCGTGTGATGGATAGTGAAGGCAGGCTTGAGATTGACTTGTTTTCAGGAGGGAATGCATACCTCCTTCAGAACGGAGCTGTTCATAACGTTGAGTGGTCGAACGTGGATGGACGAATTTTACCTTTTAAAGAGGGAACACTTGTGGGGTTTGTAAAAGGAAAAACGTGGATTAACATTATTCCTGCTTCCCAAGGGTTGAGTAAAATGGTCGTTTTAGAAAATAATTAAAAAAGGGGTTTAACTTTCGATATGCAAATTGAAAAGCTGCGTGGAAGGGAACTAGATCAGTTGTTTGAAGCTGTTCTTTCGCTTCGTACTTTAGAAGAATGTTATTTATTTTTCGATGATCTTTGCACAGTTAATGAAATTCAGTCTCTTTCTCAACGATTGGAAGTAGCTCGTATGCTAAAAGAAGGAAA
Organism: Bacillus lumedeiriae; assembly: GCF_044891285.1. Taxonomy (NCBI): domain Bacteria; kingdom Bacillati; phylum Bacillota; class Bacilli; order Caryophanales; family Bacillaceae; genus Bacillus; species Bacillus lumedeiriae. Next base: position 166,075 of record NZ_JAUIYO010000006.1, on the reverse strand, counting down.
GACGTACCACAAGATCGAAAGCGGCACGGGTGCATCCACAGCTACTATCTCACGTGTGAAACGCTGTCTGAACTATGGAAATGATGCGTATCAGCTCGTTCTTGACCGCTTAAAAGAAAAACAATCATAAAATGAAACAAGGAACTTAGGCTAAGAACGCCACGTCCTGTGGCAGCGCCTGAGTAACCAGCATCCTGTTGGCCCGAATGGATCGGGCGTTTACTGGCAGTTAGATCGCCCGCTTATACTTCTTGGGAATAGCCTGAAGTCTTGAGGTGGGGGGCTTACTGCCAGTTAATGAGGGATAAAATGAAAAGGTCTGGCCTCCGCTGTATAAATTTGTTTATGCAGCGGAGGCCAGACCTTTGTTTTAGCATGAAAGAACAAATGTTATAATGATATGGCGCGAAAAACTGCATAAGCAGCCATAAGCATGGTAAAGGGAATGGAGGAGGTTGTTACATGTATGATGTGCGCGAATGGCGTCATGTATTTAAGTTAGATCCGAATAAAGAAATAGATGATTTAACATTAGAGAAAGTATGCGAATCAGGAACGGATGCGGTCATCATCGGCGGCAGCGATGGGGTCACATTGGAGAACGTGCTGGATTTGATGGCACGCATCCGCCGTTACACCGTACCGTGTGTACTTGAAGTATCGACGATTGAATCCATTACTCCAGGATTTGATTTATATTTCATTCCAATGGTGTTAAATAGCGGACGCACGGAATGGGTCACTGGCCTGCATCATCAGGCGGTGAAAGAGTACGGAGAGCTGATGGATTGGGAAGAAATCTATATGGAAGGGTACTGTATCGCCAATCCGGATTGTAAAGCAGCTAAATTAACAGAAGCAAAAGCATTACTTGACGTAGAAGATATTACTGCTTATGCGATGATGGCCGAAAAAATGTTCCAGCTCCCTCTGTTTTACTTGGAGTATAGCGGAATGTATGGCGATGTATCCGTAGTGAAAGCCGTCCGTCAAACACTGGAGAAAACGACCTTTATTTATGGAGGCGGCATTACGACACCCGATCAGGCAAAAGAAATCGCTCAATATGCTGATGTAGTCGTTGTTGGAAATGCAGTGTACGAAAGATTGGATGAAGCACTTCAAACAGTCGCGGCAGTTAAAAATAGTATATAATAAGAACAAATGTTCCGATGGATGGTGAGAACACAATGCAATTTCTAACTGAAAAACTATTAACCGGTTTGAATCCGCAGCAGCAAGAAGCGGTGAAAGCCACTGAGGGACCGCTTCTCATTATGGCAGGAGCAGGCTCAGGAAAGACGAGAGTGCTGACGCACCGAATTGCTTACTTAATGGTAGAGAAAGGAGTCAATCCTTACAATATTCTTGCGATCACGTTCACAAATAAGGCGGCGCGTGAGATGAAGGACCGGATCGGTGCACTGCTTGGCGGAGCAGCGGAGGATATCTGGATTTCCACATTTCACTCGATGTGTGTACGCATTTTGCGGAGGGACATCGATCGAATAGGCTACAACCGCAACTTTACCATTTTAGACACAACCGATCAGCAGTCGGTTATTAAAGGTGTGTTAAAAGATAAAAATATTGATCCGAAAAAGTTCGACCCGCGCGGCATTTTAGCGGCGATCAGCTCTGCCAAAAACGAATTGATCGATCCTGAAACCTTCAGCAAGCAGCAAGGCGGATACATGGATCAAATCGTCGCTGAAGTGTATACCGAATATCAAAAACGCTTGAAGAAAAATCAAGCCCTAGACTTTGATGATCTAATTATGGTGACGATCCAGCTATTCCAGCGTGTGCCAGAAGTGCTGGAGTTTTATCAGCGGAAGTTTCAATACATTCATGTCGACGAGTATCAGGACACGAATCGAGCTCAATACATGTTAGTAAAGCTTTTAGCAAGCCGCTTTCAGAACTTGTGCGTAGTCGGAGACTCTGACCAGTCCGTCTATGGCTGGCGCGGAGCCGATATTGCTAACATCCTTTCTTTTGAAAAAGATTATCCGCAGTCCCGGTCGATTTTTCTAGAACAAAATTATCGTTCAACGAAGAAGATTTTGCAGGCTGCTAATGAAGTGATTAAAAACAATATGAATCGCAAGCCGAAGAATCTATGGACAGAAAATACGGATGGCCGCAATATTACGTATTTTCGGGGAGACACCCAGCAGACGGAAGCGCAGTTTGTAGCCGGGAAAATCCAAGAGGTAACGGCTGGAGGGAAGCGCAAACGGGCGGATATCGCGATTTTATACCGAACTAATGCTCAGTCTCGTGTAATTGAGGAAGTATTGATGAAATCGAACATCGATTATTCGATTGTCGGCGGCATTAAGTTCTACGATCGTAAAGAGATTAAAGATTTGCTTGCTTATTTGCGTCTCATTGCCAATCCAGCAGACGATATTAGTTTGCAGCGGATCATTAACGTGCCGAAGCGGGGGCTTGGTTCTACTTCTCTTGATAAAATATCACGGTACGCACAGGACAATGATTTAACGATTTACGAGGCGCTTGCGGAAGCGGATTTTATGGGACTGAGTGCGAAAGCAGCGAAAACCGCACTGGAATTTCGGCGGTTAATTGAAACGTACACTCAGCAGCAGGAATATTTAGCCGTTTCTGAATTGGTCGAGGAAGTGCTTGAACGCACAGGTTACCGGGACATGCTGCTGGCTGAGAAAACGATTGAGTCACAAAGCAGACTTGAAAACATCGAAGAGTTTCTGTCTGTAACGAAGAGCTTTGAAGATAATAGCGAAGATAAGAGCTTAGTCGCCTTTTTAACTGATTTGGCATTAGTTGCAGACATTGATCAATTGGGAAAAGAGGAAGAAGTGCAAGACGCGGTCGTTTTGATGACGCTTCATTCTGCGAAAGGGCTGGAATTTCCCGTCGTCTTTTTAATGGGAATGGAAGAAGGGGTCTTTCCGCATAGCCGCTCCTTGATGGATGAAAACGAAATGGAGGAAGAGCGGCGGTTGGCCTACGTTGGCCTGACGAGAGCGGAAGAAGAATTGTATTTAACAAATGCACAAATGCGGACGTTGTATGGGCGGACGAACATGAACCCGGTCTCGCGTTTTATTAGTGAAATTCCAGCGGATTTAATTGATGACCTAGCAGCAAGTCAAAAGGTAAATACATCCTTTGGCTTAAAAACACAGTCTGCCCGCCGTCCGGTTGTGCGCCCACAAGTGAAAACAGCGAATACAGATACAGATTGGCAAGTCGGCGATAAGGCGAGCCATAAAAAATGGGGAACGGGAACAATTGTCAGTGTCAAAGGGAGTGGAGACAGTGTAGAATTAGACATTGCCTTTCCAAGTCCGGTCGGCATTAAGCGTTTATTGGCCCAATTTGCCCCAATTGAAAAAGCGTAAATGAAGGAGTGATCCAGATGGATCTAAAAGCTGCTGAAGAAAGGATACAGGAGCTGCATAATCTATTAAACCAATATAATTATGAATATTATGTGCTGGATCAGCCATCTGTTCCCGACTCTGAATACGACCGCTTAACGCAAGAGCTGCTGGGGCTGGAAGAGAAGTTTCCTGAACTGCAAACACCGGATTCTCCTACTCAGCGTGTAGGAGGCGATGTGCTGGATGCATTTAAAAAAGTACAGCATGATGTCCCGATGCTGAGTCTGGCGAATGCATTTAATGAAGATGATTTGCGTGATTTTGACCGCCGGGTGAAGCAGGCACTAGATGAAGAAAGCTATTCTTATGTATGTGAGCTGAAAATTGACGGCCTAGCTGTTTCTTTAAAATATGAAAATGGGTTATTCGTTCAAGGCTCCACGCGGGGCGACGGTACAGTGGGCGAAGACATTTCGGCTAATCTAAAAACGATTCGCTCTATTCCGCTTCGCATCAAGGAGCCGTATACGATGGAAGTGCGCGGGGAGGCGTTTATGCCGAAGCAATCGTTTATCGCGTTAAATGCGATTAGGGATGAAAAAGGAGAGGAGCCGTTCGCCAACCCCCGCAATGCAGCGGCAGGATCCCTGCGTCAGCTTGACCCGCGCATAGCCGCTTCCCGTAATCTCGATCTTTTCCTGTATGGGGCGGCGGGAGTAGAGGAAGCTGGCATTACATCCCATAGCGAAAGCCTTAATTTGCTGGACAGACTAGGGTTTAAAACGAATAAAGAACGAAAAGTATGCCGCACGATTGATGAAGTCATCCATTATGTCGGCGGCTGGATAGACAAGCGTCCAAAACTGCCATATGAGATTGATGGCATTGTTATCAAAGTAGATTCACTCCAGCAGCAAAAAGAGCTTGGAGCGACAGCCAAAAGTCCGCGCTGGGCGATTGCTTTTAAATTTCCGGCGGAAGAAGTCGTGACGAAATTGACAGGCATCACATTGAGTGTAGGACGGACTGGAGTCGTCACACCGACGGCCTTACTGCAGCCCGTAAAAGTAGCAGGGACAACTGTGCAAAGGGCAACGCTGCACAATGAAGACTTGATCAGAGAAAAAGATATAAAAATCGGTGATTTCGTCGTGATTAAAAAAGCGGGCGACATTATTCCGGAAGTCGTTCATGTGATTGCGGAACGCCGGACAGGAGAAGAAGAAGAGTTTTTCATGCCAACGCACTGTCCGGAGTGTGAAAGTGAACTCGTCCGGCTAGAAGGTGAAGTGGCTCTTCGCTGCATGAATCCGCAGTGTCCGGCGCAAATCCGTGAAGGGATGATCCATTACGTTTCCCGCAATGCGATGAATATCGACGGTTTAGGTGAAAAAGTAATTGCTCAGCTGTATCGAAGCGGTCTCGTTCATGATGTATCCGACTTGTACCAATTGACGAAAAACCAGCTGATCCAGCTTGAAAGAATGGGAGAAAAGTCGGCCGACAACTTATTGAAGGCCATTGAAGCGTCAAAAGACAATTCACTTGAGAAACTCTTATTCGGCCTCGGAATCCGCCATGTCGGAGCGAAAGCAGCAAAAACACTGGCTCAGCATTTTGAAACGATGGAGGCACTCGCGGAAGCCGGCATCGAGAACTTAACGGCTATCCATGAAATCGGTGATAAAATGGCAGAAGCCGCTGTAGCTTATTTTAACCAGCCAGAAGTGAGTGAGCTGATCGCTAAACTAAAGGCAGCCGGGGTGAATATGACATATACAGGGCCGAAACGGGCAGAAGCAGAGACATCTGATTCTTTCTTTGCGGGAAAAACGATCGTGCTGACTGGAAAGCTGTATGAGCTGACACGTAATGAGGCGAAAGAAAGAATTGAAGCCCTCGGCGGAAAAGTAGCTGGCAGTGTCAGTAAAAAAACAGACCTCGTCATTGCAGGTGAAGAAGCGGGCTCCAAGCTAGATAAGGCGGTCCAGCTAAATATTGAAGTTTGGGATGAGCAGAAGTTATTGGATGAACTTAATTAAGTAAGAGGTGGCTCTTTTGAATAAAAAATTACTTTCGGCTACACTCGCTGTCGTGCTACTTGTCAGTGGATGTGCACCGAAATTAGGCAAAAAAGAAGAAGTGGTCCAGGGAGAGGACAAGCAGGAGAAAGCAATTATTCCGAACTACCAAATTTCTGAAAACTTTTACCGGACGATTGTTCCGTTTAAACCAGGAAAAGCAAGAGGAATGGTCGTTTCCAATTTGAATACACGCTATGACATTGTTGAATTTGAAACGGGCTTGATGAGGATTGCTCAGGATCACTTTTCTCCCAAAAAGTATTTGTTTCAGGAAGGACAAATGATTGACGGCGACACAATAAAAGCATGGCTGAAACGCAAATACACAGACCAACAGCTGAAAGAGAAAGAGTTAGAGCCGAAAGAAAACCTAGGTCTGAATCCGATAGACAGCGGGGAAGGCTCGACAGAACAGCGAAATGAAAAGAGTCCAATTTATTTGGCGCATGTCATGGAACATGATTATTTAATAAAAACAGAAAATAATTCGCTGCAGCTGTCAGGGGTTGTCATCGGTCTTGCCTTAAACTCTGTACACTATTACACGAAAGAAAAGTATGGTCCAGTCTATGACTACAAAATTCCTGCTGAAGAAGTGGAGCGGGAAGGAAAGAAAATCGCTGAAGAAGTGGCAAAAAGGGTAAGGCAGACGAAAGGAATCAAAGATGTTCCTGTCACGATTGCTCTATTTAAGCAGGCAGCTCATCATTCAGTCGTCCCCGGCAACTTCATCGCTTATACGCATCTAGATCCCAATGAAGATACGATTAGAGGCTGGGAAAAAGTGAATGAGAAATACTATCTTTTCCCATCCGTAGAAGCAGAAAAAGATCATCGAGACGACACGACGTATTTTTTAAACTTTAAGCAGGACGTAGAAAAGTATTTTAAAAATTACAATGGTGTTGTTGGAAAAGCTCTGTATAATGGTGAAGAGCTCGTCGATTTGAAAATTGAAATCCCTATTCAATTTTACGGCAAAGCAGAGGCGATTGGTTTTACGCAGTTTGTGACAGGCTTGATTATGGATCACTTCCCAGACTATATCCCGATAGAAGTGACGATTTCTTCTGTCAATGGCCCAGAAGCATTGATCGTGAAAAAAGCAAATGAGAAAGAACCAGAAGTGCATATATACGAATAACGAATGAAAAACGGCCTAGCGCCGTTTTTTTTGTTTTCTAAAAAAAGGTTGCATTTACCATAAAACTGTATTATATATATTAATACAGTTAGTACGGTTTGCTGAAAGGAAGCGAAGCGATGTTTACGATTGATACGAGGAGCCGTATCCCGATTTATGAACAGTTGATGGAGAAGCTGAAAGAACTCATCATCCATGAGGTGTGGAAAGAAGATGAGCAATTGCCGTCGGTACGGTCGCTGGCCCAAGATTTGACGATTAACCCGAACACGATTCAAAAGGCGTACCGTGAGCTTGAGAGAGGAGGATACATTTACTCTATTCCAGGCAAGGGAAGCTTCGTGGCACCGGTGCAAAAAGACATTAGCGGGGAGCGGATAATGGTGTTGAAAAAAGAGTTAGAACGGGTCGTAGGTGAGATTCTATTTTTAGGGGTGTCGAAGGAAGATGTGATCCGTCTCATTGAAAAAATGGATGCGCCGCAAAGGGGGGGCAAAAATGATAACAGCTGAAAAAGTATCGAAGCGATTCGGGCGGTATGATGCAGTAAAAGATGTATCGATTCATGTGAAAAAAGGGTCGATTTACGGGCTGCTCGGATCAAATGGAGCTGGAAAAACGACTTTTTTAAAAATGGTTACAGGCATTATCCGGCCGGATCAAGGGATAACGAAAGTGGAAGAAGTACCAGTTTACGAGAATCCGAAAACAAAAGAAAGAGTGTTATTTATTCCGGACCAGCCCTACTTTTTTCAGCAGGCTACGCTCATGCAGATGTCTGCCTTTTATGAAAAAGTGTACGAACGCTGGAATGGGGGACGGTTCCGGCAGTTATATGAACATTTCAGCTTAGATCCTCATCGAAAGCTTTCCAGAATGTCCAAAGGGATGCAGCGGCAGGCAGCGTTTATTTTAACATTGTCTGTGATGCCGGATGTTCTCGTGCTGGATGAGCCGTTCGATGGTCTAGATCCAGTCATTCGCCAGCAGGTGAAAAACTTACTTATTCAAGATGTAAGTGAGAGAGAAATGACGATCCTCGTCTCTTCTCATAATTTGCGGGAGATGGAAGACTTTTGTGACAGTGTCGGTGTCATGCATAAAGGCGGATTATTATTTGAACGCGATTTAGAAGAGTTAAAGACCGATGTCTGTAAAGTGCAAGTGGCATTTCGGAAGATGCCGGATCCATCGTTTTTAGACGGCATGAATGTGTTGCATGATGAAAAGCGGGGACGCGTGTTAACTTGCATCGTGCGCGGGCAGGAAGAAGAGATTTATCGGTATGTGCAGACATTTGAACCAGCCATTTTCGATATCCTTCCGTTGACGCTTGAAGAAATATTTACGTATGAAATGGGGAGTGTCGGCTATGAAATCCGGAATCTCATCGTTTAATAAAGGGCTATTTCAGCAGCACGTGCGCTCAGTTTTATGGGTGAGTATCTTTTTTACACTTGCGCTGCTAGTTGTTCTGCCGCTCTTTATATGGATGATCTTTATGAAGGAAGAAGCGCTGGAATATTATTTTCAGGGAAACTATAAAAATGGATTACTTGCTTTTTCATACTCTGTTCAATATATCATTTTTATGATTTTTCCCGTTATTACCGGACTAATCTTAACCAACTATCTGACGAAAAAAGGTTCCTCTGACTTTATGCACAGCCTGCCATTTAAGCGAAAAACGTTATTGTCGCATGTGTATATGGCTGGCGGTACAGCGCTGGTCCTTCCCATTTTGTTAAACGGCATTGTATTAACGATGATGCGGCCGTTGATCAAACCAGCCGTTTACACGATAGGTGATGTGGCCGGCTGGATGGGTCTTGCATTGTTGATCGTCTTAATGATGTTTGTTGTGACTGTATTCGTCGGTTTATTTATCGGATCGCCGCTGCTGCAAGGGGTGATGACTTACGGCATTTTCATTTTGCCAGGGGCACTGATTATGCTTTTCTTGGCCAATGCAAGCTTTTTTATTAACGGACTGGCCGCAGATGCCTACATCGATAAGGTGATGTCTAAGGGGATTTTTTTGGTGCGGGCTGCGATGATTGTAGAAAAACCATTCAGCGGAATAGAATTAACGGTATATATCGGGCTAGCCGTTCTTCTTGCTGTCCTTTCTTATGTTGTCTATAAAGCAAGGCCGGCAGAAGCTGTCGATGAGACGATTGTTTTTCCGTTTTTTCGCTGGCTGTTTATTTTTTCCTTTACGCTAGCTGCTATGCTCATCGGCGGATTATACTTCGCCGAATTTCTTGATGGGGCGCTCGGTTGGACGATACTTGGATACATCATCGGTGCATTCGCTGGATATACGATTTTACAAATGATCGTTCAGAAAACATTACGGCTTACATGGCCATGGAAAGGTTTTGTTTTATACATTGCTGTTTTAGTTGTTTTATTCATACCGATTGCTGTTTTTACCGGCTTCTATGAAAAAAAGGTTCCGGCGGAAAACGAAGTGGTGAAAGTGTATGTTGGCGACAACATAGCTTATGACTTATTTGATATGGGAGGGCTTCCGAACTCCATTGCTATTGATAAAAAAAGTATGGGTTATATGGAAGGAAGAGAATCCATCCATCAAACCATCGACCTTCATAAACAGTTGATTAAGAATGGACACCTGTCTAGGCAAAGGGGATATCAAATAGGAATTGCTTATAAATTAAAGGACGGCAGCCGTGTAGAACGCCAGTATTATGTGGAGATGGAACAATTAAACGAATTGACAAAGGAATTAAGAGATAACCAGGAATTTAAACGAAAAACGAGTCTGATTTTTGCTATTTCCCGGCCTGAAAAAATCAGTTATTTAGCCGTCGCCGATTACTGGAATGGAACAAATCAGATGCGTGTGACTGACCAGAAAGAAATGGCAGCGCTCATCAGGGCGATGAAACATGATGCGTTGAATGAGAGATCGCGCCGGTTTAAGGACTATGATTTTTCAAATGTTGGTGAAGTGCAAGTATGGTTTACTGATGGACAAATGATGTCTGTTCCTATTTATTTGGATCAGGCACAGACAATGAATTATATCCGTCAAAAGGTGAAAGGCGGCAGTGGATTTTTCTCAATGGAACAAGTAGAGGAAGCGTATATTTTAACGACGGATACACAGGAGCGCCGCCGGCAATTAGTTGATTACATTCATGAAAGTTCGGATTTGGAGAAAGAGTCTGTGCTGATAGATTTCCCGATTCCAGCAAAGAAAGTGACCGATCCGAAGCAATTGAAACAATTACTGGATCCCGCCCGCTTAAGTCAAGACAGCCGTCAAACCTTGTTAATTAGATGGAAAGGAAACAAAGAAATCTCCGCTGTGGGAATAAAAGAATAAATGTCAGGCTGTTGACAAACGCTTGTTTTCTTGATTGCCTGCCTGTCTGCGGTATTCATTAACCCGCGTCTTGAAAGACAAATGTATTCAATCAGCCTGAAGGTTAATAAAATCCATTTTGTTCAATTTTGACTGTCGAGAATGATCTCGACAGTTTTTTTGCTGTTTGTCGAAAGAAAATTCTGAAATATCGAAAAATAGGTGTTCCCTTTTTCGAGTATCTGTTATACAATACAAATAACAACAAATAACTGTTTTATAACAAGTAGTACAACTTCAGCCATAATGATGCAGACAGCAGGCATTAGATAAGAATGCCAGATAGATAGGGGCAGCGCTGTTACATAATTTTTGTAAAACAGCAGTTGCGAAACATTCATAAATCAATATCAAGGAGGAATAAAAAATGACAAACGAACGCGTACAAAAGTTACAGGAGCAATGGGATAATGATAAAAGATGGCAAGGAATCACTCGCCCATATTCTGCGGAAGAGGTAATCAAGCTTCGCGGGTCGATTGACATTGAACATACATTGGCGCGCCGAGGAGCAGAAAAACTATGGGGCTATTTAAATACAGAGAATTTCATTAATGCTCTTGGGGCTTTAACTGGCAATCAGGCCGTTCAGCAAGTAAAAGCAGGATTGAAAGCGATTTATTTAAGCGGCTGGCAGGTCGCAGCCGATGCGAACCTTTCTGGTCATATGTATCCAGATCAAAGCTTGTACCCAGCGAACAGTGTTCCAAGTGTAGTGAAGCGCATTAACCAGGCGCTGCAGCGTGCGGATCAAATTGCTCATCTGGAAGGTGATGATGCCATTGATTATTTTGCACCGATCGTCGCAGATGCCGAAGCAGGGTTCGGCGGCCAGCTGAACGTATTTGAACTGATGAAAGGGATGATCGAAGCAGGTGCAGCTGGCGTTCACTTTGAAGATCAGCTTTCTTCAGAGAAAAAATGCGGCCATTTAGGAGGAAAAGTACTTCTGCCAACAAAAACAGCGGTGAAAAACTTAATCTCTGCCCGTCTTGCCGCTGATGTCATGGGAACGCCAACGATTCTTGTTGCCCGTACAGATGCCAATGCAGCAGATTTGATTACGAGCGACTTCGATCCAGCCGATGCACCGTTCATCACTGGCGAGCGCACATCGGATGGTTTCTACCGTACAAGAGCCGGCCTTGACCAAGCGATTGCACGCGGCCTTGCTTATGCACCATATGCAGATCTGATCTGGTGTGAAACATCTGAACCAGACCTAGAGGAAGCGCGCCGTTTTGCTGAAGCGATTCATGAGAAGTTCCCTGGGAAAATGCTTGCCTATAACTGCTCGCCGTCCTTCAACTGGAAAGCGAAATTGGATGATGCAACGATCGAAACATTCCAAGTGGAACTTAGCAAAATGGGTTATAAGTTCCAGTTCGTTACACTTGCTGGCTTCCATTCTTTGAACCACAGCATGTTCCAATTGGCACTTGGCTACAAAGACCGCGGCATGGGGGCATACTCAGAGCTGCAGCAAGCGGAATTCGCTTCCGAAAAAGATGGTTACACAGCTACTCGCCATCAGCGTGAAGTGGGTACTGGCTACTTCGACCAAGTAGCAATGATCGTTTCCGGCGGTGAATCGTCTACAACAGCTTTAAAAGGCTCAACAGAAGAAGAGCAATTCCAAACACAGTCCCAATGATAAGGATAGGATGTTCCAAAGCATAGTCTTTGGAGCATCCTATTTTCGTTGGAGAGCTATTTGTTGATTGGATCGCCCAACAGGGGCATGTAGCAAAGCCTATTGGAAAAGTGAATAAAAGGGCCAAAAACACGTTATAAACATGAATAAAACAGTTAGAATGATCAACAACGTGCCAGGGGCATGATACAATAAAATGTAGAAAATAGTGTTTTGTCCAACGAATGATTGCTTGTATGCCTTGAAATTTGATAAGATGAGTAGTATTGTGATCGTTTTATTTTGCATGAACTGGCAGTGGGATTTTTGGCGAAAGAAGAGTCCGTCAGTCAATGTATCATCTATTCAGCCAACTGTAAGTGAGGAAACATCACTGACAGAAGGCTTAGTTTATAATTTTCTTGGAGGTGAAGGAAATTGTCACGAATTTCCGAAGAACAAGTTAGACATGTAGCTAATCTTGCACGTTTGGCTATAACAGACGAAGAGGTGGAGCTGTTTACATCTCAGCTTGACAGTATTATTGGGTTTGCCGAGCAATTAAATGAACTGGATACAACAGGGGTAAAGCCGACTTCTCACGTATTAGACGTCAAAAATGTTTTACGCGAGGATAAGTCTGCGCCAGGACTGCCGCGTGAAGAAGTATTAAAAAATGCCCCAGATCATGCGGATGGGCAAATTCGAGTTCCGGCGATCATTGAGTAAGGAGAGAACAGGATGCCATTATTTAATCATACGTTAACTGAGCTTCACGACCTTTTACATAAAAAAGAAATATCCATTCCTGACTTAGTGGATGAGTCGTATAAAAGAATTAATGAAGTAGAAGAGAAAGTGAAAGCTTTTATTACATTAGATGAAGAAAATGCCCGTAAACAGGCGGAAGTATTACAGGGGAAGATTGGCACAGATGAAGCGAAGGGCTTATTGTTCGGTATGCCTATCGGAATCAAAGACAACATTGTAACGAAAGGGCTGCGCACAACGAGCGGCAGTAAAATGCTTCATAACTTCGATCCGATTTATGATGCAACAGTTATGAATAAGCTTCATGAGGCGAATGCGATTACAATCGGTAAGTTAAACATGGACGAGTTTGCGATGGGGTCATCGACAGAGAACTCTAGCTTCCAAAAAACGGCGAATCCTTGGAATGTAGAGAGAGTGCCCGGCGGTTCTTCCGGTGGATCTGCGGCGGCAGTTGCAGCAGGGGAAGTGCCTTTCTCACTCGGTTCTGATACAGGCGGTTCCATTCGTCAGCCAGCGTCATTTTGTGGTGTGGTCGGGTTAAAGCCAACATACGGCCGTGTGTCCCGTTTTGGTTTAATCGCTTTTGCTTCATCACTTGATCAAATTGGTCCAATTACACGCAATGTAGAAGATAATGCCCGCTTGCTTGAAGCGATTTCCGGTGTCGATCCAATGGATGGCACTTCCGCTAATGTGCCGGTAGATACGTATTCTGCTGCACTAACGGGAGATATTAAAGGCTTGAAAATTGCTGTGCCGAAAGAATATCTTGGTGAAGGTGTGTCAGAAGACGTACGTCAATCTGTATTAGACGCCTTGAAAGTACTAGAAGGCCTTGGAGCAACATGGGAAGAAGTGTCTTTGCCGCATTCTAAGTATGGACTAGCGACGTATTATTTATTGTCTTCTTCAGAAGCATCCTCTAACCTGGCGCGCTTTGACGGGATCCGTTACGGTTACCGGGCGGAAGATGCAGAAAATCTGATTGAACTTTATAAAAAAACACGCGCAGAAGGATTTGGGGACGAAGTGAAACGCCGCATCATGCTTGGTACGTTCGCTTTAAGTTCTGGATACTACGACGCGTATTATAAAAAAGCGCAGCAAGTGCGTACGTTAATTAAAAAAGATTTTGAAGATGTATTTGAAAAGTACGATGTCATCGTTGGTCCAACAACGCCAACACCAGCCTTTAAAATCGGTGAAAATATTGACGATCCGTTAACGATGTATGCGAACGATATTTTAACAATTCCTGTGAACCTTGCAGGTGTTCCAGGAATTTCAGTACCGTGTGGATTCTCAGACGGCATGCCGCTTGGTCTGCAAATCATCGGTAAACACTTTGATGAGAAAACAGTATACCGCACGGCCCATGCATATGAGCAGGCAACAAATTTCCATCAGCAGAAGCCATCGCTGTAAGGGGGGACAACCATGAATTTTGAAACGGTTATTGGATTAGAAGTCCATGTAGAGTTAAAAACAGAATCAAAAATCTTTTCTTCGGCCCCTGCTCATTTCGGGGCAGAGCCTAATACGAATACAACGGTCATCGACCTTGCTTACCCGGGAGTACTTCCTGTTTTAAATAAGCGTGCGGTAGAATTTGCGATGAAAGCAGCCATGGCATTAAACTGTGAAGTGGCTACAGAAACAAAATTCGATCGCAAAAACTATTTTTACCCGGATAATCCGAAAGCTTATCAAATTTCCCAGTTCGATCAGCCAATCGGTGAAAATGGCTGGATTGAAATCGAAGTGAATGGAGAAAAGAAAAAAATCGGCATTACCCGTCTTCACTTAGAGGAAGATGCTGGGAAATTAATGCACTCTGGCGACGGCTATTCCCTCGTTGACTATAATCGTCAAGGAACACCGCTCGTGGAAATCGTATCTGAACCGGATATCCGTACACCAGAAGAAGCTTATGCCTATCTGGAAAAGCTAAAATCCATTATTCAATATACAGAAGTATCTGATTGTAAAATGGAAGAAGGCTCGCTCCGCTGTGATGCGAACATTTCACTGCGCCCATACGGCCAGAAAGAGTTCGGTACAAAAGCTGAGCTGAAAAACTTAAACTCTTTTAACTTCGTTAGAAAAGGGTTGGAATATGAAGAAAAACGCCAGGCCGATGTGTTATCTTCTGGCGGTGTGATCGAACAGGAGACGCGCCGTTTTGATGAGTCGACAGGCAAAACACTTCTTATGCGTGTAAAAGAAGGCTCCGATGATTACCGCTACTTCCCAGAGCCGGATCTTGTTGAGCTTTACATCGATGATGAATGGAAAGAGCGGGTGCGCGCATCCATTCCTGAACTGCCAGATCAGCGGAAAGAACGTTACATGAATGAACTTGGCCTGCCGGCACACGATGCAAACGTTCTGACAATCACAAAGGAAATGGCTGACTTTTTTGAAGCAACTGTTCAAGCAGGAGCGGATGCTAAGCTCGCTTCTAACTGGTTGATGGGTGAAGTATCTGCTTACTTGAATGCAGAAGGAAAAGAATTAAGCGAAGTCGCATTGACGCCGACAAACTTAGCTGCCATGATCGCTTTAATTGAAAAAGGCACGATTTCTTCTAAAATTGCGAAAAAAGTATTTAAAGAACTTGTTGAAAACGGCGGCGATCCAGAAAAGATCGTTAAAGATCAAGGTCTTGTGCAAATTTCCGATGAAGGAGAGCTTTTGAAATTCATCACAGAAGCCCTCGATGCGAACCCGCAGTCAATCGAAGACTTCAAAAATGGAAAAAGCAAAGCAGTCGGCTTCCTTGTCGGTCAAATCATGAAAGCATCAAAAGGACAAGCAAACCCGTCCGTGTTGAATAAACTGTTACTTGAAGAAATTAAAAAGCGATAATGAATCACGAAAGCCTCCTAAGCTGTTTGCTTGGGAGGCTTTTTCTTTACTATGGACGATTCACGATATCCTAAAAAGGAAGAACGTTTTCCTAATCCGATATTACAAACAGTCCGGCAGAAAATATTGCTTCAAGAATGGCTTATTCATCATAAGCTGCCTAAAGTAACGATCGAGACAGTCACCGTATTTACCAATCACAAAACGATGATCAAATCCTCATCTCCCAATCCCCGCCTTGGCCAGCAAGTGATCCAGCTCGAACAACTTTCTCACTTATTAATAAAAACCAATGAACAATTAGCTGAAGAATCATTCTCGAAAAAGGCCCAACTTAAATTTTCTAATTTCCTTGCTACATACCAAGCTCCACCTATAGTCGATATCCTCCAGCGCTTTCAAGTCAATGAAAGTGAATGAATTAAAGGATTTCACTGTCCTAAATGTACAGGGTTTTCCATGATTCGGAACCTTCGGAAATGGCAATGTCCATCATGTCTGTTCTATTCACGTGATGCCCATCTTCGTGAGTTTCTGCAAATTTCTTGTCCACAGCTGGCCTGCTGCTTGCTTCGCTCACTGAAGCTGCCTAGTAAAGGAGTGAATAAGGGTAAAGTCTATCATGGAAATATTTAATTCCTAGTTGACTTATAGGTTATTAGGTATTAAAATAAATATAACCTATAAAAATTATCGGAATTAAAGGAGGAGCCACACATGAATGAACAATACGCAGTGATCCCAGGAGCGGAATCGTTTTATTTTGAAAGAGGAGAGGTCGGCATCTTGCTTTCTCATGGGTTTATTGGAACGCCGCAAAGTGTACGTTTTGTAGGAGAGAAGCTTGCAGAACAAGGATTTACTGTGCTGGCTCCCCGTTTGAAAGGGCACGGCACTCACTATTTTGATATGGAGGCTTGCACGCATGAAGACTGGTATGAAAGCTTAAAGCAAGGATATTTGCAATTGAAGAAGAGAGGGAAAAAAGTATTCGTCATGGGTCAATCCATGGGTGGGACATTAGCGCTTAAACTCGCTGCTGAATATAAGGATATTGAGGGAATCATCACTATTAATGCAGCTTTAACGCTGCCTGCTTTCGAATATTTAAAACACTCGCCGGCTCCCCGTTTTATTAAAGAAGGTAAACCGGACATTAAAGCAGAAGGTGTGTATGAAATTACTTACGAAAAAGCCCCAGTACGCGCCATTCGTGAATTGCAAAAATTAATGGCTGAAACACCGGCAGTTATTGGACAAATTCAAGCTCCTGCCCTATGCATAAAATCGTTTACAGACCATGTCGTACCGCCTGAAAATACCGCTTTTATTTATCGTTCACTGACATCAAAAAACAAGCGAATCGTTACACTGCCGAACTCTTATCATGTGGCTTCTATGGATCACGATAAAGAATTCCTTGTGCAGCAGACAGCTCGTTTTATTCACACTTATGCTTCCGATTATCCGTATGCATTGGTAAAATAAACAGTATTCACCTTCTAATTGTATAGAAGGTGTTTTATTTTTGTTTTCCTTAGCATAAAAAGAGGTAGATACAAAAGGATAATATAAAGAGGTGAAGATGATGAAAAAGGGGTTAGGACCGCTCGCGATCGTTGCTATTATCGTTGTAGTTTTGGCAGCGATGTTAATTCCGAGCTACAACGGAATGGTAGAAAAAGAAGAAAACGTTGACCAGGCGTATGCACAGGTGGAAAATCAGCTGCAGAGAAGAATGGATTTAATTCCGAACTTGGTGAACACAGTGAAAGGGTTTGCCAGCCATGAAAAAGAAGTATTGAAAAATGTATCTGATGCCCGTGCAAAGCTGGCTGGTGCTGGATCACCGCAGGAGCAGGCTGCAGCGAACGATGAGTTATCAGGAGCGTTGAGCCGATTGCTTGTCGTCGTTGAAAATTACCCGCAGTTGAAAGCGGATAGTAATTTTAGACAATTAATGGATGAATTAGCCGGAACCGAAAATCGGTTAGCGGTTGCCCGCCAGGATTACAATGCTCAAGTAGCGGAGTTTAATAAAAAAATTAAACGATTTCCTGGCTCATTGATGGCCGGTATTTTTGGTTTTAATGAGAAAGAATACTTCAAAGCGGAAGCGGGAGCGAAAGAAGCACCAAAAGTAGACTTTGAGGGCGGTCAAGAATGATGAGGAAGGCTGCTTTTTTTCTAGCAGCAGTCATTCTTTTTATTGGGGCTTTGGCGCTGCCAGTCTCAGCGGCGGCACCGAAGCCTAAAGGAGACATATACGTACAAGACTTTTCAGGTGTTTTGTCCGCTGAACAAAAAAGGGAGCTCAATCAGCTGGGCAGCCAGCTTGATGATGCGACAACTGCTCAGGTGGTTGTGCTGACCGTGCCTTCAACAGAAGGAATACCCATTGAACAATATGCCAATGATACATTCCGGCAGTATGGCATCGGCAGCAAAAAAGAAAATAACGGTGTGCTGCTTATTCTTACGACTGAAGGAGGCGAAGGGGAGAGGCACATTCGTGTGGAGGTTGGCTATGGACTTGAAGGCGCTCTGCCTGATGGAAAAGTAGGAAGGATTTTGGATGAATATGCCGTTCCTTATTTACAGAAAGAAGAACCGGACAAAGCGATTATGAATACCTATAAAGCGTTATATAACGAAACAGCTGCTGAATACAGTTGGGAAGGCCACGAGGCGGAAGCGGTCCCTGCTGATGAAGACGGTGGATTGGCTGTCGTAATCTTCATTGTGATTGCCGTGATCGTTATTTTTCTCGACATGAAATTTTTTGGCGGTTTTTTAACGCAAATCCTACTATTCATTTTTTCCCGTGGAGGAGGAGGAAGCGGTGGTGGAGGAAATCGCAGCGGAGGCGGCGGTTCTTCCGGAGGCGGAGGCGCTGGCCGAAGCTGGTAAGCTTGCAGAGAAAGCTCTGCAGGCTTTTTTATATGGAATGTATGGAGCAGGTCTGTATTTTGGTTTCCCCGCTCGCAAATGCGGTGGATCGGCTTTCAAATGAGCGAATAGACAATAAACAAGAGGAGGCTGAGTCAGCTTCCTCTTTCTATTTCTTTTATCCATTAAGCTTTTGCGGTTACTTGTTCTTTAATCGTTTCCGCAAGGATAGATACCGCTTGTTCTATTTCTTCTTCTGTCACGTTAAGCGGTGGAAGAAGGCGGATGGTATTGGTACCGGCTGTTAAAACTAACAGTCCTTTTTCGCGTGCGGCTGGGATGTACGGGGCTGCTTCTTCTGCCATTTCAATGCCGACCATTAAGCCTTTGCCTTTTAGCTTTTTGACTTGTGGGACAGAAGAAAGAGCTTCTTCTAACATAGAGAAAAGCTTAGCACTTTTGGCCTCTACATTTGTTAAAAAGCTTTCGTCGAAAATGGTCTCAAGTGTTGCTTTTGCTGCGGAAAGTGAAACTGGGCTGCCTCCGAATGTAGAACCGTGTGACCCAGGAGAGAAGGCTTCTGCCAGTTCTTTTTTGCCGATGATAGCTCCGAGTGGAAAGCCGCTGGCGATTCCTTTCGCGCTGGATACAATATCCGGATGAAGGCCGGCATGCTGGAATGCAAATGGCTTGCCAGTGCGCCCGATCCCTGTTTGGATTTCATCAATAATGACGAGTGAGCCGTTATTATGGGCCAGCTCCTCTGCCTGTTTTAAAAATACAGGATCGCCGGCATTCAGTCCGCCTTCGCCTTGAATCACTTCGAACATAAGGGCAGCTGTGTTTTCATCCATCGCTTTTTGCAGCGCTTCTAAGTCGTTGAAAGGGACGTATTCAAACTTTTCCAGCATTGGGCCAAAACCGATTTTAATCTTTTCTTGGCCAGTTGCTGCCATTGTGCCAAACGTGCGTCCATGGAAAGAATCAATAAACGTAATAATTTTCGTCCGGCCAGTCGCTTTACGGGCCAATTTGATCGCCGCTTCATTAGCTTCTGCTCCGCTGTTTGCAAAAAAGACTAAGTCGAGTCCAGAGGCATCCGTCAGCTGTTTAGCCACTTCTTCTTGTAAATCAATTTGAAATAAATTGGATGTGTGCCAAAATTGCTCAAGCTGCTCCTCTACTGCTTTTTTCACGTTGTTCGGTACATGACCGAGGTTGCATACACCAATACCCGTCGTAAAATCTAAATAATTTTTCCCGTTTTTATCTGTGAGCCATGTGCCTTTCGCAGAGGCAGGTGTGACGTCCCAGCGGGCATATGTTGGAAATAAGTTGCTCATATTGTCACCTTCTCCTTAATAAATGTTGTTCCGAGCCATTCGCCTTGTTCATAGAAAGCTTGTTTGCCAGATACAATATGGACGCTGCTGACGTGATCGGAAAAAGCTTTTAACGCAGAGTTTACTTTTGGAATCATGCCGCCGCTAATTACGCCGCTGTCGATGAGTTCCTTCGTTTCTGTTTCAGTCAGTTCCGGAACGAGCTGACCGTCTTTTAATACGCCATCCACATCGGTTACCATTAAAAAGTGTTCAGCCTGCAGGGCATTAGCGACTGCGCAGGCGGCGTGATCAGCATTCACATTCAATACCGTTCCATTTGGTCCAGCAGCAAGCGGTGTCATGACAGGAAGCAGCTGTTCCTTGCATAATAATTGAATAAAATCACTATTAACGGCTGTCACATCCCCAACGTAGCCAAGCTGTTCCTGATCGATAAAATCTGCTTGCAGCAAGCCATTGTCGCTGGAATTTAAGCCGATTGCCCGGATACCGTGCTTTTCAAGCAATCTTACAAGCTTCCGGTTCAAGCTGCCAGCAAGCGCAAGTTCAGCCGTTTTAAGCACTTGTTTGGATGTGACACGGAGCCCGTTTTTAAATTCGCTTTTTACTTGTAACGCATCCAGCATGGCATTGATTTCAGGTCCGCCGCCATGAACAAAGACGATGGAATATCCTTTGTTCATCAATTCTTTCATGCTGTCAAAAAATGCTTCTGATAATTCATTTAATACACTGCCGCCGCACTTCACCACGATGTTTTTCATAATGTCCTCCTTGTAAAAAAATAGCAAGGAGCCATGGATTTCCGGCTCCTTTCATGAAAAAGTTAAGTTGCATTTTATGATCTATAGCTTGCATTAATTTTGATATAGTCGTACGACAGGTCGCAGCCCCAAGCTAAGCCGTGGCCTTCACCTAAATGAAGATTCACTTTAATTTTAATTTCTTCTTCTTGCAAATAAGCCTTCACTGCTTCTTCTGAATAGTCGGCTACTTCACTTTGAGAAAGGATCAAATGATCTCCGATAGCAATATCAATCGTTTCCGGATTTACTTGAATATCACTGTAACCGATCGCGCTAATAATTCGTCCCCAGTTTGCATCGGCGCCGTAGACAGCTGTTTTGACGAGATTGGAGCCGACGACTTCTTTCGCCGCTCTTTTCGCTTCTTCGTCGGAAGCGGCACCAAATACTTCAACTTCAACGAGTTTTGTCGCTCCTTCACCGTCACGTGCAATCTTTTTCGCCAGCTGTTCACTTACTTCGTGCAGCATAGAGAGAAAAGTCGGCCACTCTGGATGTTCAGGAGAGAGAGGAGAGTTGCCTGCCAAACCGTTCGCCATCACAACGACGGTATCATTTGTTGATGTATCGCCGTCTACTGTGATTTGATTAAATGTTTTATCTGTCATTTCACTCAACGCTGTTTGCAGGTGCTGGGAAGAGATGGCTGCGTCGGTTGTGACGTAAGCAAGCATCGTTGCCATATTTGGATTAATCATTCCCGAACCTTTTGCAGCACCGCCCATTGTGACTGTTTTGCCGTCAATCGTTGCTTCTACTGCCCATTTTTTCGTAGCGAGATCCGTCGTTAAAATAGCGGATTCAAATTGCTCGGCAGCAGCTGCTTCTGGCACCGGATGCAATTTAGCAATGCCTGCTTTGATTTTATCCATTTTTAAATATTCACCGATTACACCGGTGGATGAAACGGCAACTAAATGTTCCGCAATATTTAAATGTTCAGCGAGCCATTGACGAGTTTGATAAGCGTCAGCGAGCCCGCGTTTGCCAGTACAGGCGTTGGCACATGCGCTGTTGACTAAAATAGCTTGCAGTTTGTTTTCGACTGCTAAGCTGTCCTTCGTAACCTTGATTGGTGCTGCTTGGAAGTGGCTCGTCGTGTATACAGCGGCACTTTCAGCAGGGACTTCACTAAAAATAACACCTAAATCATTTTTAGAATGGCGAAGCCCGGCGTGTACCCCGGAAGCGGAAAATCCTTTTGGTGACACGATAGAGCCTTGCTGCAGAACTTTTATATGAGTTGTTTCTTTTATGGCATGCATAATTGTTTCCTCCTGTTTGTTTGATTATGGATAGATTGGGAATCCGCGCAAGCCGGCTGTTTCTTCAAAGCCAAACATGAGATTGGCGTTTTGGACTGCCTGACCAGCCGCTCCCTTCATTAAGTTATCGATAACAGATACGATCGTTACTCTATTTGTGCGTTCATCAACGGCTACCCCGATATCGCAGAAGTTAGAGCCTGCTACTTCTTTTACTCCTGGAAACTGGCCGAGTGGACGAACTCTGACAAAAAAGTCATCTTTGTATGTTTCTGTATATAATTCGTGTAATTCTGCCGTTGTCATCGGTTTTTTCATCTGGGCATACATCGTTGTCATGATGCCGCGGGTAATAGGCAGAAGGTGTGTAGAAAAGGTAATCGGACTGATGCTGTTATCCCAAAGCTTTAATTGCTGCTCAATTTCTGGGATATGCTGATGCTGATTGACTTTATAAATTTTAAAGTTATCATTCATTTCTGCAAAATGAACGGTAGGAGAAAGCCCTCGGCCGGCCCCCGATACGCCTGATTTTGCATCGATGATTAAGCCCGTTCCATCAATCACTTCTGCTTGAATAGCGGGAGCGAGACCGAGTAAAGCCGCGGTTGGATAGCAGCCTGGATTAGACAGCAGGGAAGCATCTCTAATTTCTTCACGATTCCATTCAGTCAGCCCGTATACAGCTTGCTCCAGTACGTGTAGCTCTGCTGGTTCTTTTTTATACCACTGTTCATAATGCTCAGGATTCTTCAAACGCAAATCGCCTGATAAATCAACGACCTTCGTATTGTTTGCCAGCAGTTCGGGAGACAAGGCGGCCGAGGCTCCTGAAGGAACGGCTAGAAATACGGCATCACATTCGTTTGTAATTTTTTCGGCATCTATTTTCATTAAAGGTAAAGGACAAATATCCTGTAAGTGTGGATAATCATCCGTTGCTGGCACTTGATCTTTACTTGATGAATATACAGAATGAAGGGTGAAATCTGGATGATTGGATAAAAGACGTATAAGTTCGATCCCGCCGTATCCAGTAGCCCCTATAACAGCTGCTTTCATGGTAGCCCCCTATGTATTTTTATTAATAATTTTACATAAATATTAATTATTTTTTATAATTATAAATTGATTGGGAAATTAAATCAACTATATTTTAGAAAAAGTCATAATATTGTGAGATAGTTGTGAAAGAAACTTTTTATAGAATACGGAAAGATAAGAGGATTTATGGGAAGAATGTCGAATAATAATGGAAGAAGTATAAGGATTCTTTAATGAATAGATGGAGGAAAAAGCCATGAATTTGATGGACTGGTTTGAAAAAGGCATCCCATCGGATGAATATATTGAAAATATGAAAGAAAATAAAGAACAAGTTAAGCAGATTCAATCTTCTTTTCAAATACAAAAAGATGAAGCTTCCTTTTTAACAGGATTACAGGAGGAACAGTTGAAGGTCATTGTATTAACAGAAGACTGGTGCGGCGATGCCATGGTGAATGTACCGATCCTGTTGGAAATAGCCCGTCATGCTGGCATGGAAGTCCGTTTTTTGCATAGAGATGAAAATCTAGAGCTGATGGATCAATATTTAACGAACGGAACGTCCCGTGCCATCCCGATTTTTATTTTTATTGATGAACAGGGAGAAGAGAAAGCTGTCTGGGGTCCGCGTGCTCAAGAGCTGCAGGAGCTTGTAAACAATAAGCGATCCAGCCTGCCGCCTCTTGATCATGAAGAATTTGCCGAGAAGCAAAAAAAGATGTACGAGGAGCTGAGAGAAGCCTACCTGACTGAAAGAGGGCTCTGGCAGGAAGTGTACCGCAGCATAAAAACATCATTAGCTGAACGGCTGTTTTAACGAGGGACAGGCTTCCGATCTATATTCTGAAGCCTGTTTTTTTCAACGTTTAGGATAAGAAGGAAGGAGAATGCGGGAAAATGGACGCCGTATCAGCCTATTTACAGCGGTTAAAAATGGAAAAGGAACAACCAAGCCTCAATTACTTGCAGCGGCTGATACAGCATCATTTGTCGCTCATCCCTTATGAAACGTTCAGCAAATTTCATTATTTCAATCAACAAGGATGTGAGGTTCCTGATTTCAATCAGTTTGCTGCTAATCTTGAAACCAGGGGCTGGGGAGGCACTTGTTATTCATTAAACATTAATTTCGCAAGGCTTCTGGAACGGCTTGGATTTTCCTGTTCGTTCGTGCGGGTGCTGCCGGGACATACGGCGATTATGGTTCGTGTAGACGGAAGAAAGTTTTATGTAGATGTTGGCTATGGATCGCCGATTACTCGGCCGATTGAACTGAACAGCCGTCCGAAACATGTACTTCACGGCTTTGGGGAAGAAATCATTTTTACTGGACGCAGCGAGAAGAAGTTTCAGCTCGAGCGGAAGTCTCATGGGAAAACATTTGTCACGAAGCAAATTGTTTGGGAGCCGCTCACAGAAGAGGAACTGCAAGAAGATATTGAGGAGTCTTACAAAGATTGCAGCAGCAATATTACGATGCGGCGGATTACAGCTGTCCGCTTTCAAGGCAACAATTGTTATTTCCTTCGGGACAATACTCTTAAAGTGATGAACTACCGTGATATTCGGGAATATCATTTTCGAGAGCCGGACCACTGGATGCAGACGGTAGCAGAAGCGTTTCAGGTCGATGAAAGAGGGATAGAGGAATCTCTCCGCTTTTTGGCTGAACGGGGCATTCATTTGTTTGATTAGCATGCCGGGGATGGAAAATAGCTTTTTCATGAAAAAAGTAGTAAGATAGGAGTCGGAAATGCGAACGATAAAATGAAACACGATTATCAATGAGACTGGGATGGATAGACATGAAAAGAGCACGAATTATTTATAATCCTACTTCAGGACGTGAATTGTTCAAGAAGCATTTGCCGGAGGTTTTGCAAAGACTTGAAGAAGCTGGTTATGAAACATCTGCTCATGCTACAACCGGCGCGGGAGATGCGACGCGTGCTGCTGAAATAGCTGTGGAACGCCGTTTTGACGTAGTTATTGCTGCAGGCGGCGATGGAACGCTGAATGAGGTCGTGAATGGCTTAGCTGGTAAGGACTACCGTCCAAAATTCGGTGTGATTCCGATGGGAACAACGAATGATTTTGCCCGGGCGCTAAAAATCCCCCGTGAAATTGACGGAGCAGTAGATGTGATTATAGCAGGGGAAACGATTCCCGTGGATATCGGAAGAATGAACGATAAATATTTTATTAATATTGCAGGCGGCGGCCGTCTAACGGAGCTGACGTACGAGGTGCCGAGCAAGCTGAAAACGATGATCGGCCAGCTGGCGTACTATTTAAAAGGGATCGAGATGCTGCCTTCCATTAAAGCGTCTCACGTAACGATTGAGTATGATGGCAAGTTATTTGAAGGCGAGGTCATGTTGTTTTTGATCGGACTGACCAACTCTGTGGGCGGTTTTGAGAAGCTGGCGCCGGATTCCTCCGTCAACGATGGGTTATTTACTTTATTAATTTTGAAAAAGATCAACCTTGCTGAGTTTATCCGAATTGCTACTTTAGCGTTAAGAGGAGAGCATCTTCAGGACCCTCACGTCATCTATACGAAAGCGAACCGCGTGAAAGTCAGCGCCCCTGAAAAAGTCCTCCTCAACCTTGATGGAGAGCCGGGCGGATCATTGCCTGCCGACTTTGAAAACTTGTACCGCCATCTTGAAGTGTTTGTACCGATAGAGCAGCTGCGGCCGCAAGATCGAATTTATTAACAATCACAATAAACGAACAGGCTGCTGACAAATGTGTGGAATGAGCCTGCGGTGTTGATCATACAGCCTGACTGCCAGATGAAATCTGGCAGTTTTTTTATTTATTTTTTTAAAAACTATGTTACAATAAGAAAGTTGTAAATATAGTT
The DNA here is from genome assembly GCF_044891285.1 of Bacillus lumedeiriae. NCBI lineage: Bacteria > Bacillati > Bacillota > Bacilli > Caryophanales > Bacillaceae > Bacillus > Bacillus lumedeiriae. The sequence continues at coordinate 140,582 of NZ_JAUIYO010000006.1, read as the reverse complement.
ACCTAGGTAATTAAAGGAGAAGCGTATGGAGTTGCATCTTTTATTTCATTCTGTGCATCAGCTGTCAAGGCAAATTATGAAACATAATAACAATGTCTTGCAAAAATACGGTCTTTACAGTGCTCAATGGGCGGTCTTGTATGTGTTAAAACAAAAGGGCCGGCTGACGCAAAAAGAGCTTAGTGAATATTTAGCTGTAGAAGCGCCGCCGATGACACGGACGATTCAGCGTCTTGTCAAGCAAGGATATGTGAAACAAGTGCCGGGCGAAGATAAGCGGGTAAAGTTCATCGAGCTGACCGAACAAGCAGAGAAGGAATACCCGGTGTGGGAACGAGAAGTGTTAAAAATGAATGAAAAAACAATTGCAGGTTTCCGAAAAGAAGATCAGCAGCAATTGCAGCGGCTTGTGGAGAACTGGCTTTCTGCATTAGACAGTCATCAAGGAAAGGAAGAAGATTGATGAATAAGGAACCATTATGGACGAAGAATTTTATTAGCGTGTCAGCGAGCAACTTTTTTCTGTTTGTTACTTTTTATTTCTTATTAGTGACGATGCCGATATACGCGCTGCGGGAATTGGGGGGGGATGCGGCGGATGCTGGTTTGCTGACGACGTTCTTTTTAGTTTCAGCGATTATCATTCGTCCGTTTGCCGGACAGTGGATTGAAAAGGTGGGGAAAAAGAAAATATTGATTGCTTCGCAAATCATCTTCTTAGCCGCATCTACTTTATACTTTTTCCCTCATACGCTTGAAACGATGCTGACGTTACGATTTTTCCATGGGATTGGCTTCGGAATGGCAACGACGGCGACGGGTGCCATGGTTGCTGAGATTATTCCTGATTCCCGCCGCGGGGAAGGAATGGGCTATTACGTCATGTCAACAAACCTTGCGATGGTCATCGGCCCTTTTTTAGGGTTAACGGTGATGAAAGAATGGGGGAGTTTTGTAATGTTCCTCATTTGTATCGTGATTTCAGCTTTAGCTCTTACTGCAGGATTAATGACGAATATTGTTGAACGCAAGCATACAGTCCGAGCGATTTCTATTTTCCAGTTAAAATTCAATCCAAGAGACTTGTTTGAATTCTCCGTCTTGCCGATTGCCGTGACTGGCGGATTCTTCTCTATTATTTATGCTTCATTATTATCGTTCGTTTCTGTTTATGCGGAGGAGCTTCATCTTGGTGCAATTGCTAGTTATTTCTTTGTCGTTTACGCCGTTGTGCTGCTATTGTCCCGTCCGTTTACTGGTAAATGGTTTGATCAGAAAGGAGCACATGTCATTGTATATCCAGCGATTATTCTCTTTTCTGCCGGTATGTTCGTTCTCAGCCAAACAGAAACAGCCCTTGTTTTCCTTGTGGCGGCTGGAATGATCGGACTCGGCTGGGGAACATTATTCCCTAGCTTTCAAACGATAGCCATTCAAGAAGCACCGCCTGAGAAAAAAGCAGTAGCGACCGCAACATTTCTATCCATTTATGATTTAGGAATTGGGGTTGGCTCATTTATTATTGGCTGGGCCATTACGGGTATGAGCTTTAGCAGCCTTTATATGTACTGTGCTTTTTACATTTTGGGTGGTCTGTTCGTCTACTTTCTGTTGTATGGCCGTCAAGATAAAAAGGCGCGCGAAATGGAGAAGGCAGAACATCAAATCGTTTGATAAACCTCGTCTAGAGAAGCACTAGCAGACTTTGCTGGTGCTTTTCTAGATTGTTGGTTTTGTTCAACTTTCCTGTTGATTTCCGTTAGAGGTACTCGCTTTCTGCTCCAATCAACAAAGAAACAACATCAACAACTAGATCGTTAAGAAGGAAAGAAAGGAAGAAAAGTGAATGAACAAGGAAACTTTATGGACGAAAAACTTTATTAGTGTGTCAGCGAGCAATTTCTTTTTGTTCGTTGTTTTTTACTTTTTATTAGTGACGATGCCCGTATATGCTTTGCAGAGACTAGGGGGAAACGCAACAGAGGCAGGTTTGCTTACGACCTTCTTTTTAATTTCAGCAATTATTATTCGTCCGTTTGCCGGACAGTGGATTGAGCAATTCGGCCGGAAAACCATATTGATTAGTTCGCAAGTAATCTTTTTAGGGGCGTCTTTATTGTATTTTTTACCTGACACCTTTGGCATGATGCTAGTCATAAGATTTATTCACGGGATCGGATTCGGCATGGCGACAACGGCAGCCGGAGCCATGGTGGCAGAGATTATTCCCGGTTCCCGCCGGGGGGAAGGGATGGGGTATTTTGTCATGTCGACGAACCTTGCGATGGTCATCGGTCCTTTTTTAGGACTCACAGCCATGCGGCAATGGGGCAGTTCTGTGATGTTTATGATATGTATTGCCATTTCTGCCCTTGCTCTTATTTCTGGCTTGTTAGTCAATGCAGCGGAACATAAACATACAGCCCGCGCGCTTTCTATCTTCCAAGTGAAATTTAATCCAAAAGATCTGTTTGAGTTTTCAGCGCTGCCGATCGCGGTGGTCGGAGCATTTTTCTCCGTTGCGTATGCATCTATCTTGTCGTTCGTTTCCGTTTATGCGGAAGAGATTCATGTAGGGGAAGCAGCCAGCTATTTCTTTATCGTCTATGCCATTGTGTTACTGTTGTCTCGTCCGTTTACTGGCAAATGGTTTGACCGGTACGGGGCAAATGTCATCATTTATCCAGCCATTTTCCTTTTTGCGGCTGGTCTGCTTTTGCTTAGCCAAACAGGAACGGCTATCGTCTTCCTTATAGCAGCCGGAATCATTGGTCTTGGCTGGGGGACGTTATTCCCTAGCTTTCAAACGATAGCCATCCAGGAAGCGTCCCCTCAGAAAAAAGCGCTGGCGACAGCTACCTTTCTATCGGTATTTGATCTAGGAATCGGTCTTGGATCATTCATTATCGGCTGGGCCGTAACAGGTATGAGCTTTAGTATGCTTTATGTTTATTGTGCTGTTTACGTACTAGTAGGATTGTTCGTTTATTCCTTGCTGCACGGCCGCCAAGCGAAAAAGAAGCACCAAATGGAGAAAGGGGAGCATCAGGTTGTTTAGATACTCTCAGGATGATCGAAAATGTTTGTCGACAGACTGACATCAAATCATTTGATGGAGCCCTTCCAATAGAAGTATACTAGTAAAAATATAGTGATGGGGTTGTGCTGGCAGGAGAGGAGGGCGCCGCTGTGAGAACCGTGTTGTCTTATTTAAAGCCATATAGAAACTATATGGCTTTTGCTTGGTTATTAATGCTTGTGGAGCTGGCGGTTGAATTGACGCATCCGCTGTTTATGGCAAAAATCATTGATGAAGGAATTCTTGGGCATGACATGGGGGCTGTGTATAAGTGGGGTGCGATTATGCTTGGAACGTCTTTAATATCATTTGTTTCCGGTATTATTAATTCTTTCGCAGCAGCCCATGTCGGTCAGAACTTTGGATATGATTTGCGGGAACAGATGATGGAGAAAGTGCAATCCTTTTCTTTTGCGAGCTATAACCGTTTTGCTGCTTCCTCTTTAATTACGAGAATGACAAATGATGTGACGCAAGTGCAAAACACTGTTTTTATGAGTCTGCGTATTATGATGCGTGCGCCTTTAATGGTGTTATTTGGAACAGTGATGGCTTTGTTTATTCATGCGAAGCTGACGATTGTGCTCGTTGTCACGATCCCGATCATGCTGTTGTTTCTATTTTATATGATGAAGAAAGGTGCTTCTTTGTTTCGATCTGTGCAGAAGCGGCTTGATGGAGTGAATAGCGTGATACAGGAAAACTTGGCGGGCATTCGGATCATTAAAGCATTTCTTAGATGGAAGTATGAAGGCAGCCGTTTTCAGCAGGCGAATGAACAGCTCATGGCGAAAACGATCCGTGTACTTCGGATCATGGAAACGACGACACCTGTGTTGCAGCTAGTTATGAACAGCAGTCTGATCGTTATTTTATGGCTGGGCTTTACCGAATTTACAAGTGGAACGGCCACCGCAGGAGAAATTGTCGCGGTCATTAACTATGCGGCAAGAATTAGTGTTTCTTTATCGATGCTTACATTTATTCTAATTGTGTTTTCGAGAGGGAGAGCGTCCAGTCAGCGGATCGGTGAGCTGCTAGAAGAGTCGGAAGAACAGGCTGATCAGCGCTGGGAAGGGACCGCGCTTGGGCCAGCTGGCGGGAAGATTGAATTTGAAGGGGTGTCTTTTTCTTTCCCGGGCAGCCGGGTTCCTGTTCTCGATGATGTTACGTTTACGGTTCAGCCGGGAACAACGGCCGCTATTTTAGGGGCAACAGGGTCGGGGAAATCCACTCTCTTTTATCTGCTGCCGCGCTTGTATGAATTAGACAGGGGCAGAATTCAGATTGACGGCCAAGACATTCGCGGTATTCAGCCGGGGTCTTTACGTGAACACATTGGCTTTGTCCCGCAGGAAGCTCATTTGTTCACTGGAACGATCCGTGAAAATATCGCTTGGGGAAAAGAAGAGGCATCGATGGAAGAAATTATTGAAGCGGCCCGGCGCGCGCAAATCCATGAAACGATTGCTGAACTGCCAGGCAAATATGAAACAGTCATCGGGCAAAAAGGCGTCAATCTATCTGGAGGGCAAAAACAGCGGCTGTCTATTGCACGGGCGCTCATCCGCAAGCCGCTTATTTTGCTGCTGGATGACAGCACGAGTGCACTAGATGCGAAGACAGAAGCCAATCTTTTGTCAGCCCTTCAGGAAGAAAGCGGTACGACGGTGATTATTACGCAAAAAATCAGCACCGCTTTGCAGGCGGATCAAATTCTGCTGCTGGAAGATGGGCGAATTGTGGCAGCTGGCAGCCATGAGAAATTATCGGAAGAAAGTGAATTATATCGCAGAATGTTAGCTTCCCAGTATGGAAAAGGGGGGATGCTGGATGTCAAGATCAGCCGTTAGGCTGGATCGGCAAAAGCCGCAGGTGAAAGAGTGGCTGCCAACGCTGAAAAGGCTGGCTAGTTATCTTGGAAGAAGAAAGGGTCTTCTCTTTCTCGTCGTTTTGATGGTAGCGGCGAGTGCCGCATTAGGACTGCTTGGCCCTTACCTTGTTGGCATGGCCATTGATGATTTCATTATTACAAAAGATAAACATGGCCTAGTTTTACTTCTTGTTTGGCTCGGTGTTGTATACATATTTTACTCACTGACTGTTTTTCTTCAAAACTATTGGATGGCCGGGGTAGCTCAAAAAACGGTGTATGAGATGAGGATAGAATTGTTCGCTCACCTTCACCAGCTGCCGCTGTCTTTTTTTGATAAGCGCCGTCATGGAGAACTCATGAGCCGGGTGACGAATGATATTGAGAACATTAGCAGCACGTTGAACAGTTCAGTTATTCAAGTTGCTTCCAGTGTATTGACACTGACAGGAGCGATCGCGGTAATGCTTTATTTAAGTCCAATACTAACCGCTGTTGCTTTGATTATCGTACCGCTTTTGTATATTGGAATGAATTGGATCACGAGCCGGACACGCCGTTTGTTCAAAGAACAGCAGTGTCATTTAGGCGAGTTGAATGGATTTATCGAGGAAGCTGTATCCAGCAAGCATATCGTTAAAATGTTTTCCCGGGAAGAACAAATAGCGGCAGCATTCAACGAAAGAAACGCCAAGCTGAAAGAAGCAGGGTTTTGGGCACAGACGTATTCCGGATTCATTCCAAAGCTAATGCACATGCTTAATAATCTTAGCTTTGCGCTCATTGCCGGAGTGGGAGGACTGTTGGCGGTAAAGGGGCTGGTGACAGTCGGTGTGATCGTCGTGTTTGCGGAATATTCCCGGCAATTCACACGCCCCCTCAACGATTTGGCGAACCAGTTTAATACACTGCTATCAGCGGTTGCTGGAGCAGAGCGGGTGTTTGCGATTTTAGATACAGAAAAAGAAGAGCAGGAACAGGAACATGCTCTTCCATTCGATGAGGTGCGGGGAAATATTGAATTCTGCGGTGTCTCTTTTTCCTATGAAAAGGGAGAAAAGACGATTAATCATGTCAGTTTCAAAGCGAAGCAAGGGGACATTATCGCTCTTGTCGGTCCGACCGGCTCTGGGAAGTCGACGCTCGTCAATTTGCTCGCACGCTTTTACGAGCCAGACGGCGGTGCGATTTTAGTCGATGGACAGGACGTTTCGAAGATCTCACGGCAGGAACTGAGGAAGCATATGGGATTTGTCCTGCAGGAGTCATTTTTATTTTCAGGAACGATTAAAGAAAACATCCGCTACGGCCGCTTAGAGGCGACGGATGAAGAAGTGATAGCAGCGGCCCGATTAGCGAATGCCCATTTGTTTATTACGAAACTGCCGGACGGGTACGACACGAAGCTGCAGCATGAAGGAACGGGCATCAGTCAAGGGCAGAGACAGCTGATCGCCATTGCAAGAGCTATTTTGGCAGACCCGGTGATCTTAATCCTAGACGAAGCGACGAGCAGTATCGATACGATCACAGAAACGTACATTCAAGAAGCGCTCGACCGTCTCATGAAAGACCGTACGAGCGTTGTCATTGCTCACCGGCTTAACACGATCCAGAGGGCTGATCAAATACTCGTCCTTGAAAAAGGAGAAATCATCGAACGCGGCACCCACGAACAGCTCATGGAGAAGGATGGGCACTACGCCCAGCTGATCGCCGCGTCTCAGTCATAAAAAGCCTGAATCTTCACTGCCTGGACGCAGTGAAGATTCAGGCTTTTTTTCATGAATGGGAATGGTGATATCATGAGAGCAAGCGGGTTTATCATGAATGAATTTGTTTTATCATGAAAACAGACTGCTATATGATAAATCACCCCACTTTGCTGTTGGGGCTGGATATATGATAGAATAGCTTTCGATTCTTAAGAAAAAACATAAAAAGGGTGGGTAATCGTGGCAAAAATTCAAGCCCCTGTTGGAAAAAATCAAACATTAGAAGTACAATTCGAAGATTTAACGCATGACGGCAATGCCGTCGCGAAGGTAGACGGCTATCCGTTGTTTGTAGCCGGAGCGCTGCCGGGGGAAACCGGCCGCATTCAAGTAACGAAAGTGAATAAAGGCTACGGCTTTGGCCGTCTGATCGAACTATTTGAAAGAAGTCCGTACCGAGTGGACGTACCCGCTTCAGAAGCGTATAAATATGGAGGAACCCAGCTTCAGCACATCAGCTATGAAGGGCAGCTTCAATTTAAAGAAAAGCAAGTACGGGAAGTCATCACCCGAATTGGCAAACTAGAAGACGTAAAGATTCATCCTGTTTTAGGCATGGAAGAGCCGTGGTATTACCGAAACAAGGCGCAAGTGCCAGTAGGAGAGAAAAATGGTAAGCTCATTGCAGGGTTCTTTAAACCACGCAGTCATGAAATCGTTGATACGAACGAAAGCATTATCCAGCTTCCGCAAGTGAACGAAGCGATACAGGCAGTGAAAGAAATTTGCAGCGAACTCGGGATAAAGGCATATGACGAGGCCACACACAAAGGCACTCTCCGCCACATTACCGCGCGCTATGGAAAAACAACAGGGGAACTCATGGTCATTCTTATTACAAGAACAGCCAATCTTCCTCATAAAGATAAAATCATTGAACAAATCATTTCCCGGCTGCCGGATGTGAAATCCATCGTTCATAACATCAACACGAAGCGCACGAACGTCATTATGGGCGAAACAACAAAAGTGCTTTGGGGAAATGAAGTCATTTATGACTATATAGGAGATATTCAATTCGCCATTTCAGCCAGATCTTTTTATCAAGTCAATCCAGATCAAACGAAAGTGCTATATGACAAAGCGCTGGAATACGCTGACTTGAGCGGCGAAGAAACCGTCATCGACGCCTACTGCGGCATCGGCACCATCTCCCTTTTCTTAGCGCAAAAAGCGAAAAAAGTATACGGCGTCGAAATTGTCCCAGAAGCCATCGAAGATGCCCGCCGCAACGCCGAACTAAACGGCATCACAAACGCCGAATTCGCCGCTGGAAAAGCAGAAGAAGTCATCCCAGAATGGTACAAAGCAGGCATCACTGCAGACGTCCTCGTCGTTGACCCGCCCCGCAAAGGCTGCGACGAAGCACTATTGCAGACGATTATCAACATGAAACCGAAAAAAGTCGTCTACGTCTCCTGCAACCCCGCTACACTGGCACGGGACCTGCGCATATTGGAAGATGGGGGATACAAGACCATGGAAGTACAGCCGGTGGATATGTTTCCGCAGACGACCCATGTTGAAACTGTAGCTAAAATAATGTTAAAAGAAGGTAACTAACCATTCTAGAGCGACCGTTGAAGCAGGGTTAGATGAATCAAATGTTCGCGGAACAGAGGATGAACACAAATTTTTTAATATAGGAGATCTATTGTGGATAATAACGATATATTAATTCGATTGAGATATGCAATGGAAATAAAAAATAAAGAAATGGCAGAGATATTTAAACTTGGCGGTGTGGATGTAACAGTGCCAGAAGTAATAAAGATTCTCACGAAATCAGACGAAGATGATGTGGAAAGTGATGATCAAATAAAATGTGATAACAGCATGTTTGATTCGTTTTTAAATGGTTTTATTATTTTTAAAAGAGGGAAACAAGAGCGCAAACCAGGACAGCCTGATACACAAGAGACCTCTATAAAGAAAAGTGAAAACGTTAATAATCTCCTGTTAAAGAAAGTAAAAATAGCGTTATCATTAACTACTGAGGATATGCTGGAGATATTCGAAGAAGCGGGAATCATGGTTACAAAAGGGGAGCTTGGCGCTTTATTAAGAAAAGAAGGGCATAAGAATTATAAAGAATGTGGAGATAAATATGCCAGGAATTTCTTAAAAGGGCTGGCTGTTAAATATAGGGGATAATGCTCTAAAGAATGCTGCAGGTGATGACATGATACATACCTACTTAGGTGAGACCATCCGTTTTGAGATCAAGTATAAAAACCGTACCTCTATAGGTATTACAGTAGATAGCTATGGAAATGTTGAAGTTCAAGCTCCGAAAGGGACACCTGATGATAGAGTACTTCTGTTATTAGAGGCAAATTGGGATCTTATTCAGCAAAAATTAAAAGAGATGAAGGATAGACTGATTGGGCCACAGAAAAGGGTCTATGAGGATGGCGGGAATATTCTTTATTTAGGAAACACCTATCCCATACAGATCTTTCAAGATATAAATATAACGCAAGAACATGTAGTGTTTAAAGATGAAAAGCTACATGTATATGTAAAGCAGCATGACACTGAAAAAATAAAACAAACTTTAAAAAGATTTTATTACCAGCAGTGTAAGGCTTTAGTGGAGAAGAGCATATCCTCCTGCCAAAGTAATTTTAAAACAAAACCACGTTCTATTCGTATCTCGGATAGCAAAACGACATGGGGGACTTGTGATTCAAAAATGCAGTTAACATTCAATTGGAGACTAGCAATGGCACCGCGGGAGGTAATCGATTATGTAGTCGTTCACGAAATGTGCCATATGGTTCATTTGAATCATGATCGATCCTTCTGGCGCCTTGTAGGAAAAATAATGCCTGACTACAAGGAAAAGGAAAATTGGTTGGCTTTATCCAGTTGGAAAATGACTGTATAGCAGCCCTATTACCAGACGACGCACGTGGAAGTCGTGACGAATGTGGAATTGAAAACGTCTAACTAAAAGTCCGACCTTGATCTCGTAAAAATACTTTTGCGAGATCAGGGTCTTTTTCCTGTTAACCCCTCGTCCATTCGGTGTTCTTCCAATTTCATTTTCAATTTTTTACCAAAAATTTAGTTTAACTTCAATAGTGGAATGCTAGTTGATAGGTTGGGTTTTAACAGGAGATATTTTGGTTGCATACAGGTTGGGAAGTTAAAATAAACATTTCCAATCAGTTTGATAAAAAGTGCTTAAGCATGGTATAAGTGTAAAAGAAGCAGGGACATGTTGCTTTTTAATTTTGGGATAAGGATTTGGCTTAGCATCCCATAATGAGAGGATTTGAATTTGAATATGACAGACAATTTTTGGCGTGAGTTACCACGACCTTTTTTTATACTGGCACCAATGGAAGATGTGACCGATGTTGTTTTTCGCCATGTAGTGAGTGAAGCAGCCAGACCTGATGTGTTTTTTACAGAGTTTACAAATACGGAGAGTTATTGTCACCCAGAGGGGAACCGTAGTGTGCGTGGGCGTTTGACTTTTACAGAGGATGAACAGCCGATTGTAGCCCATATATGGGGGGATAAGCCTGAATACTTTCGGCAAATGAGTATTGGTATGGCGAAACTAGGCTATCGGGGACTGGATATCAATATGGGCTGTCCTGTACCTAATGTGACACAGAATGGGAAGGGAAGCGGCCTTATCCTTCGTCCAGAAGTGGCAGCAGATTTAATACAAGCATCCAAAGCAGGAGGATTGCCTGTAAGTGTAAAGACAAGGCTTGGTTACACGGATGTAGACGAGTGGCGCGACTGGCTAACACACATATTGAAACAAGACATTGTGAATCTTTCCATTCATCTGCGTACAAGAAAGGAAATGAGCAAAGTAGATGCTCATTGGGAACTAATTCCCGAGATTAAGAAACTTCGTGACCAGGTGGCACCAGATACACTCTTGACGATCAATGGGGATATCCCTGACCGTCAAACTGGTCTAAAGCTCGCTCATCAATACGGGGTTGACGGGATTATGATTGGGCGTGGTATTTTCAATAATCCATTTGCCTTTGAAAAGCAGCCGAAAGATCATAGTAGTCAGGAATTGCTTGATCTCTTAAGGCTGCATCTGGATCTTCATGATAAATATTCAACATTAGAGCTACGTCCGTTCAAGGCTCTTCATCGCTTTTTTAAGATATATGTCCGTGGGTTTAGAGGGGCAAGTGAATTAAGAAATCAATTAATGAGCACAGAGTCGACAGATGAAGTGCGTTCATTGCTCGATCACTTTGGATCAAAGAATCTTGATGGTATGGAGGAACAATAGAAGGGTCCCCATTCAAGGTTAAAGAGAAGCACATGATGGCTTTTTTATTTTTTGTGAATCATAACCAAATCCCCATCTTATTCACAGGTGGGGATTATTTGGTGTTTGCGTATATTATGGTTTATTTCTTTCGTCATTTCGCTTATCTCTTTTTTCAATTATTTTGGAATTTAAGCTTTTTAGTTATTTATTTCCATTTTTGTGGAAATGATGGTTTTTACTGGTGTTGTGATGATAGGAGGCTGTTACAATGGCGCAAATTCAAATGCTTGGTGATGGATTTATTTTCGTTTTTTGACTGCATAAGCAGTTACATTGCTCTTGATGAATTGCGTAGGCCGATCCATAGTTGATCTAAATCATATGGGCTCGTTTTATTCATTACGCTATTTTTAGATAGCTATTATGTATTACTTATTATTAAAACTGTTAGGGAGTGAGGCATTGAAAAATCAAAGATTTTATCCTTTAGAAATTCTATTGTGGTGCATTGCTATGCCTGGTTTCGGCCAATTTTTAAATAGGAAATGGATCAAAGGAATTGTTTTCATTCTTCTGGAATTTCTAATTAACGTTAATTCAAAATTGAATTTATTTATCAAGTATAGCTTTCAAGGGAAAGCGGAAACGGCAATATATGCAGCCGACTTCGAATGGATGCTATTTTATCCTTGTGTGTATATTTTCTCCATGTTTGATGGTTATATCGACGCTTTGAAAATCTCAGGTCAGCAACGTCCTCCATTATTATCTATCCCATTTTTAACAGCAGCCTATTTATCAACTGTGAGTGTCATTTATTCAGATAAAGAGTGGTTGTATACATATATTCCGCCGGTTTTTATACCAATAATCGGTATTATTGCAGGCTTTATTCTTGGCGGGTTTGTTAGGAACATTCTTTTAGCAAGAGAGCTAAAAGAATTAGCTTAATAAGGGAAGCGTCCGGGCTTTGGAACAACGTTAAGGGATTAAATGTTTATATAATGGCTAGATGCTTGAAATAAAATAATAATTACAAAAGATAACAATATTATTTAAGTAGGGAAATGTGTATAAAATGTTAATGGATTATATAAATATTGGATTTAGCATTGAGTCTTTTATCCACATTATTGTGATTATCATTGGCTTTTTAGGCCTTATCTTTTTTTTAAGATTCGACAAGAAAAGATATGGTTTGTTATTTATTTTATCAGCTTTAGTCGGAAACATTTTGTGTTATATGTTTGTGAAATTTAACTTTTATTCATTTCCATATTTATTATTTCCTAGGGTTGAAAGTATGCCTGTAGCTGTTATTACATTTTCCTTTCCTATAGTGGTTCTGTTGTCAGTTCGTTATAGTCCAGAGGTGTGGGGATGGAAAATACCTTTCTATTGGACGATTATTCATATAGGAATGTTGTTAGAAACATGGGCATTAACAAATACTGAACTGATCAGATACAACTTTAAATGGGATTTTTGGGATTCCTATACATGGTGGTGGATATATTTTTTAGTTTTTGAATGGATTGGCGGTCTAATTGTTCCTAGAGATGTAAGAAATCCAATCAATATAAATCATTTGAAATTTGGCAGACTTGGTTGGGCCATTATTCATTTTGTCCTGATTGTAACCATTTTTCTTGGTGGTTATTATTTAGGCTCCTTGAAATAGACGGATTTCCAACCAACTATTTTATTATTGAGAATTTACTTTATAACATGTTAATGATAACCCACTATGGGATGAGAACAAATATTGGATGTTGCCTAATCAGACATAGTTTAATCTATGATGATTAAATGTTAAATTAAATTTTTGAAACGCCTTATATTTGCTCATAAGGCGTTTTTATATGTTCGTAGATATTTTTATCCTCAAAACTTAGAAATATGAAGGTTATTTTAATTGCTTGTAAGACTGCTTTTTATTTTTTCGAATAGGAATGTTTCTAAAGCTAACAATAATGGTAATTAAAACACGAGCCAATAGGATGAGAATGATGATTGATACAATAATTGACAAGTTTACACACATATATGAATCGATAGGAAAGTTGAACAATGAAGCTGTTCAACTTTGGAAGACAGAAATTCTATTTTCTTGGCGCTGGTGGGTTGCTTTAGGGTTACTATGTGTTCCTTGGGGAATTTGGTTGAAAGTGAAGCCAAAAATAGGATGGGGACGTTACCTTATTGCAGGCCTAATTGTGTATGTCATTGCCTCTATATTAGATTCCATTGGAATTGCATATGCCATGTGGTTATATCCAATCAACATTTTACCGTACCTGCATACCTTTTATCTTCCTTGGGATCTTTCTATTGCACCTGTATCGACAATGATGTTTCTTCAATATTTTGAGCGCTATTCAGTGTACAAAATAGCAGCAGCCTATTCGTTATTAGCTGCGTATGTTGTTGAACCGATCATTGTATGGCTGAAGTTATACGAACCTTTAACTTGGAAGCATTCATACGGTGTTCCTATTTATTTCCTCATTTATTTATTAGCCAATAAAGTAAGTAGAATGAAGCATTTTTGAGAGAAGAAGTATTCCATAAGAAGCAGCGAATAATTAGGTTAAAAAGAATACAGCATCGGCGGCAGTGATTTTTTCTAACAAATAAATTCATCATCGACTTTAAAAATATGGAAATACCAAATAACTAGAGGGTAAACGCTGCTACATTCATACCCATTTGTCGTCACTTTTCAAGCCATGTAGAGGCCGTTACGAAAATAATTTTAAAATAAAATAAGTGTCTGTAACTTCAGGAACTTGTTCATACTTTTTTTCACCTTTTAGTTGGTCACGGGCACTTTTTAATTGGTACAATTATGAGTAAAAACAATAAGGTGGAAACGAATATGACAAAGGAAAATAAAGAGTTGTCACTAGAACAACGTGAAGAATTAATCGGAGCATTGAAAGTTCGTTTTGAGAAAAACATGAACCGCCATCAAGGTCTTGAATGGGCTAAAGTTCAAGCAAAGTTGGAAGCGAATGCTGAAAAAACGTGGTCGCTCAATGAAATGGAGAAAACCGGCGGTGAACCGGATGTTGTTGGTTATGATGAGGAGAAGGACGAATACCTTTTTTATGATTGTTCAGCGGAAAGTCCTAAAGGCCGTAGAAGCGTTTGTTACGACCGTGAAGCGCTGGAGTCAAGGAAAAAACACAAACCAGAAAATAGCGCAATGGATCTGGCAGCTGACATGGGCATTGAACTTTTAACGGAGGAACAGTACCGGGAGCTGCAGAAGCTTGAGGATTTCGATAGGAAAACGTCGAGCTGGGTGCAAACACCTGTTAATATTAGAAAGCTCGGCGGTGCCATCTTTTGTGATCGCCGCTACGACACTGTTTTTGTGTACCATAATGGAGCAGAGTCCTATTATGCTGCAAGAGGGTTCCGTGGCTCGCTAAGGGTTTAAATAATGAAGCTGTTTTTACATATATAGTTACTTATAGGGAGGCAGGCCGGTGATACTCTAGGGCCTCCACTAAACTTATTACCTCCTTCACGGTTATGCCCCCGCAGTTTCAGTAGACACTGAAAAAGGGTGGGAGAAACCAACAAATTCATTAGCAGTCTAGTCAAGTGTAACAAGTACAGAAACACTAAATGACGTTATATTAGCAGCTTCGCAGAAAGAACAAAAACAGGTTTTATTAACAAAATAAGAGGTGGATGGATCTTTTTCGGGCCTGTCCTAAATGTCAGTGGAAACTGGCGTTTAGGGCAGGCCCTTTTGGCAATTTTTCAAAGGTAAATATGTTTTATTATGAAAATCCCTGCACCTATTCGCTTTCTTACAAATTTACCACGATAGGAGCAGCCTTCTCCTGGTATTTGCCGATTTGTTCAACCTTTTCAAATGATTCGGTGGATGAACCTTAATCATGTCACCAATGATGATGATCGAGGTCAGGGGAATAATAAGTGTCCGGAAAAAAGGAAGTTGCGCAAGCATTTGAGCTTTATATTGTTTTGCTGAGAGGGGTATAAACTTTACTCTTGAAAGACAAATTAAATATAAATTGCCAGCCGGTACAGAGAAGGAATAAATAGTGTAATGGATCATTTAATGGAATGTTGAGTGAAATGGTTCATCAGAAAATAAAGCTGGTTATTAACTTGGTCAGATTCCGGTGAAATGAATTTTGAAAAAGAGGTCAGGTTGATGAATGTAAAAAGTATTAAAAAGGCTAGAATGGGTATAGGCCTAGGGGCTGCTTCAGCTGTTGCTTGGGGAATAGACACGGTGATAATTAGCATTATAATAGCAAGTACACCTTTTAAACAGGCTGTTGTACTTGCTCCAATTATAGCCGCCTTCATGCATGACTTTTTCTCTGCCTTATGGATATCCTCACTTATGATTGTAAAAGGTGAATTTATTAATGTATTAAAGTTGTTAAAGACAAAGAGCGGAGCGATTTTAGTTTTAGGAGCAGTGTTCGGCGGTCCTTTGGCAATGACCTTTTATTTTCTTGGTATCCAATATGCAGGGGTAACTTATGCCGCAAGTATTTCTTCTATATTCCCAGGGATCGGTGCTGTACTTGCTTTCACTTTTTTGAAGGAAAAAATGAACAGAAGAACTTGGTCCGGTGTTGTTTTAAGTATCATCGGGGTGATTATATTAGCATATATGCCATCGAAGTTTAGCGTCGATAGTCATTTTTACATAGGAATATTGTTTTCATTAGGGGCCGCCATATTTTGGGGACTTGAAGGGGTGATCGGTGCTTGGGGAATGAAAGGAAAAGAGGTTGTTCCTCTATATGCCATTAATATAAGACAGATGACTTCAGCACTATGTTATGCAATACTAATTGTACCATTTATTCATGGATATCCATTGGTATTTGAAGCCGCTTCATCTAAGGTCGTATGGATCATAGTTATAGCAGGTTTATTAGGAGCTGCCAATTATTCTTTATACTACATGTCAATTAATTTAATCGGTGCCGCTAGGGGTCAATCGCTTAACAATACGTATGTTTTTTGGGCTATAGTCATCGAAATTTTATTTATTGGTATCCCTGTCAGCATCCAATTTATCATAGGCGCGATAATCGTACTTTTAGGTTCTATTCTCGTTTCGGGAAACCTAAAAGGAGCAAAGAGTTAAGTAGTTTCTGCCTGTGAGAATGTTGAATCGATATGATGCTCTCCTTCTTTTTTTAAATAACATCATATTCCTAATCGCATATTTAATAATTTCCTAATTATTTAATTTATGGTACTTTTGACAATTTTATTGTATTAATATACATTCGAAGTTATTATTATTATAATTCATTGTCATTATAGGAGAGAGTGCTATGGAAAGAAAAAATATTATTATTATAGGTGCGGCAGGAAGAGATTTTCACAATTTTAATACGTATTATCGCCATAATGAAGCATATAAAGTTGTTGCTTTTACAGCAGCACAAATTCCAGATATCGATGGACGTAAATATCCAAGTGAATTAGCAGGCGGGTTATATCCAGAAGGGATTCCCATTTATTCACAAGATCAATTACCAGAGTTGATTAAAGACTTACAAGTGGATGAATGTGTTTTTGCGTATAGTGATATTAGTTACGAAGATGTGATGAGCGTAGGTGCAATCGTGAATGCAGCAGGTGCTAACTTCACATTGCTGGGTCCAAACAGCACGATGTTAAAAAGTAATAAGCCCGTCATTTCCGTTTGCGCTGTGCGGACTGGGACTGGAAAAAGCCAAACGTCCCGAAAAATTATCGAAACGCTGCTGGAGCATGATTTAAAAGTCATTGCAGTGAGACATCCGATGCCTTACGGCGATTTAAACGCACAACGTGTTCAGCGCTTTGCGACTGTTGAGGATTTAAAGAAACATAATTGTACGATCGAAGAAATGGAAGAATATGAACCGCATGTGGCACGAGGGAATATTGTGTATGCCGGCGTTGATTATGCCGACATTTTGGCAGCAGCTGAAAATGATCCAGATGGCTGTGACGTTATTTTATGGGACGGAGGAAATAATGATTTCTCTTTTTTCGAACCTGATTTAGCTGTTACTGTCTTGGACCCGCATCGCCCAGGTCATGAGCTGAAATACTATCCTGGCGAAGTATGTTTAAGAACAACCGACGTGGCCATCATTAACAAAGTAGATAGTGCAGCAGAGGAAGCCGTTCAAATCGTAGAAAATAATATAAAATTCGCAAATCCACACAGCACAATTATTAAAGCTGAATCAACGATTACAGTCGATCATCCAGAGAGTATTGTTGGGAAACGCGTGTTAGTCGTTGAAGATGGTCCGACGTTGACACATGGAGAGATGAAACTTGGTGCAGGCACAGTTGCAGCGGAACGCCTGGGTGCGAAGGAAATCATTGACCCACGTCCATTTGCAGTAGGTACACTAACTGAAACGTTAAACAAATACCAACATATTGGAAACGTCCTTCCAGCGATGGGATACGGCGAACAGCAGCTGAAAGACCTTGAAGAAACGATTAATAAGGCTGACTGTGATGCAGTGATTATTGGGACACCTATCGATTTAACCCGCGTCATTTCGATTAATAAACCATGTACACGTGTACACTATGATTTAAATGAAATGGGCAGTCCGAATTTAAGTGATATATTAAAAGGTTTTATCCAAGAACATCAGCTTGTGTGATAAACATCTGGTACCGCTCAAACAATTAGAACAAAGACTAGCGACACTTCAGTTGCTAGTCTTTTTTAATGTGAGCAACAAAGAAAGCCAGCCTTGAAAAAACTATTTCAATTCGGTTTCATAACCCCATTTAAATATATTATACTGAACCGTACCATAAGCAGGTGAGGTTTTTAAGCGCGTTTGGAAATCAAATCCTCCATTGTTTAGATTTCTTACAGTTGAAGTACAGTTTACTTTTGACAGCCGTGTATTTTTACAATAAAATTTGCGAATTGATTTACAAATGGCAGAGCATTATTATCATAGACCAACTTTGGAACAATCTTACGAGCAGTAAATGACAAGGGGAAGCAAATGACAACAACGAAAACATATATTAAAGAATGGCAGCAGGCCCTGCAGCAAGAGATCGATCACTTAAAAAAGTTTGGCGGAAGCCGCTATTCTGTAAAGAATGGAAGACTGTTATCAAACGACGGCCCTTATAGCTACTATTTTGATACAGCCATCTCATTGAGGATACCAGTTGGTTCCTCTATAAAATTGGAATGGGGAACGATGAAAAGCAGTGGGAAGGTGCTTTCCTCTGAGGGCAGGGGAATCATTCTCGCATTAGAGAAAAACTTTGGCGACCTCATCCCGGACGCATATCTGCTGCATGATCCTTGGGAGCTGCTGGAACAATTAATCGAGCGCTTGGATGAAATTAAAAAAAGCAAACGAAAGCGGCTGAGAGTGAAGAGATTGATGAATCCTTCTATGGAAACTAAGCATCCTGAGGAAAAGATCAAGAGTAGTGTCCATGAATTGATTTTACGGTCGAAATACAATCCGGCCACGTTCGTCTGGGGTCCTCCGGGTACCGGAAAAACATACACCTTGGCGAGAACAGCAGCTAATAAATATTTTCAGAAGAGAAAAGTGTTGATTTTGTCGCATAGCAATCAAGCTGTTGATGTATTGATGGGGGAACTGACGAACTTTATTAAAAAGAAAAAAAGATTTCGAGAAGGGGATGTGCTCCGTTACGGGGGGAACAACGGGGAAACTTTATCAGCGCATCATGAAATTACGACTAATCTGATGATTGAAAAGCAGGACCCGCTCCTTGCCCAGGATCGAGAGAGACTTATTGAAGAAAGGCGTCACTTAAAGCAGGACTTGGCCCATTCTTTCAGTAAACGAGATTCGGTTCATCTGCTGGAATTAGAAACAAAGATTGCCAGGATTCTGGAAAAGGTCCGGAAGAAGGAAGTTCAATTAGTCAAAGATGCGTTCATTGTCGGTACGACGCTCGCAAAGGCGGCTAGTGACAGCGCTGTTTATGAACTAGACTATGATATCGTCATCCTCGATGAAGCAAGTATGGCCTATGTGCCACAGGCGGCTTTTGCCGCGGCCTTGGGAAAACGAGTCATTATTTGTGGTGATTTCAAGCAATTGCCTCCGATTGCTTCAAGCCGGGACTTAGCAGTGGCCAAATGGCTGAAAGAAGATGTGTTTCATAAGGCTGGAGTGGTAGAATGGCTGAATGAAGAGAAGCTTCATCCTCAGCTTTTTTTATTAAAAGAACAGCGGAGGATGCACCCTGATATTTCAGCTTTTACAAATCGATACATCTATCATTCACTGGTCGGAGATCATGAAAGTGTGTATAAAAGCAGGAATAGGATCACAAGCCTTGCCCCTTTTGAAGAGAAGGCGGCAGTCCTTTTGGATACGAGTTTCACGGGACTGCATTGTGTAAATGATAAGGCAACCAATTCTAGATTCAATCTATGGCAGCTGCTGCTTTCCTTTCAATTGATTCATGAAGCAGCATTAAGCGGAGCGAAATCGATCGGGTATGTGACACCATACCGTGCTCAGGCGAATCTTATGGAACTGCTTCTTGAAGAGATATATGAGAATCAACACAGCGGAGCGGATATTATTGCGGCTACTGTCCATCGGTTTCAGGGGAGTGAACGGGACGTAGTCATATTTGATACGGTCGATAGTGCCCCGCAAGGCCGGGCTGGCATGCTGCTGACTGGCAAGGAAAGTGAACGTTTGATTAACGTAGCTATTACGAGAACGAAAGGGAAATTTCTTCACGTCAGCAACAGGCATTTTATCGAAAAGCATGTTTATCAAGGGAAAACGCTGCGACAGCTTGTTGACCATCAGGTTCGGAACGAACAAACCGTCACAACAAAAGAAATTGGTTCATGGATTCGAAACCAATGTCCAAAACTAAGGTGGATTCATGCGCGAAAAGTGGAAGCTGTTTTTCAGGACCTGGCATCCGCGAAGTCATCGATTACCATCTCCCTGCCGGAGGGAACTAAGTTATCTGAAGAATGGACGAAGCAGTTGTTAAATAGAGATAAACGACTAAAGCTGACCGTTATTTCGAATCAAAAGTGGAGCGGATGTGATGTCTGGCTGGACGAGAGCTTTCCATTTCCGTTTGTGATCATTGATGAGAAAGTTTTGTGGCTGGGACTTCCGCTCGAAGGCGCTAGAGGAGTTCAGCCCCCTTATGTGGCAGCTAGGCTTCGATCGGATAAAGTGTGTGAATACTTGTTAAAACAGATGTAGTGAGTGTAATAGGAATCTTTTGACATAGGCACAAGCTCATTCTAATGACGGTTAGGATGAGCTTGTTTTTATATAAAATGTTGACGAGATCTAGTAAGTTCATGTAATATGATGATTAATACTTATAAAACACATAGGAATTGAGGGTTAAGAATGAGGAATTTTTCAATATTATATATAATATTATTTAGTCTTATGCTTTTACTTTCAGGTTGTGGAACGAACAAAGCGCAGCCTGCAGAGACAAAAAATGCGGAAAAAGAAACAGCACAGAATGATGACCTTTTGGCAAAAGTGAAGAAAGAAGGCAAGTTATTAGTTGGAACAGAAGGGACATACCCTCCATTTACGTTCCACGATGATAAAGGCGAGTTAACTGGTTTTGATGTGGAAATTGTAAGAGAAATTGCGAAACGTCTCGATGTTGAGCCTGTTTTTATCGAGACACAATGGGATGCTCTTTTTGCTGGATTGGATGCTAAGCGCTTTGATGTGGTTGCGAATCAAGTGGGACTTCGAGCAGACCGTCAAGAAAAGTATGACTTTTCCGATATATATACTAAATCTGCAGCCGTATTAATCACGCATGAAGACAATGATACTGTAAAAAGTTTTAAAGATGTCAAAGGATTGAAATCAGCTCAATCATTGACGAGCAACTATACAGATATCGCAAAAGCGAATGGTGCTGAAGTGATCGGAGTAGAAGGATTTAACCAAGCAATTGAGCTGCTCACTTCCAAGCGCGTGGATGTTACTTTTAATGATAAGCTTTCTTATCTTGACTTTAAGAAGCATAAACCAGATGTACCAGTAAAAGTTGTCGCTACGGATACTGATGTGTCACAAATCGCATTAATGTTTAGAAAAGGCAATCAACCGCTGATTGATGAAGTGAACAAAGCGTTAAAAGATATGATCGACGACGGCACATATACGAAAATTTCAGAGAAATGGTTTGTGGAGGATGTTCTTAAATAATATCGTGGCCGATTGATCTTCCGATAAGAAATCCATTCATTATAATCAAAGTACGATGCCTGACCTAAATTTATCATGGTCAGGCTTTTTCACGTCCAAGTTAAATTATCTCACTCTTCTCTTTAAGTGCTGTGTTGGAAAATCCATTGTTTGTATAAGTATAGAAAGGAGAAAGGCGCTCGGACGTTCACCCATTACAAAAGTGGGTACCTTTTTCTAAAAAATAATAAAGTTCGTGAAACGGGTTGATTTCATAAGAATGCTAGGAATAATACTTTCGAATCTTTTTTTAAAATAAACTCGTAAAGTATAATGCAAGCAGAAAAAGGGGTGAAAGCAGTGGAGAAAACGAGAAAAATCATGGCAGGTATTACGACGACGGCACTGACTTTTGGGCTTGTTGGGTGCGGTTCAAGCAGCGCTAATCTCCCTCCTAAACCAAATGATCAAAGCTGTGATGATTGGGAATGGGACGATGATCAGGGTGTTTGGGTATGCGATGATGACCGATCAAGTCATCATGGTCATTATTATCATGGAGGCCGTTATTATAGCGATAAAAACTCGTTATTAAAAAGCAGTGCCTATAAAGACTACAAAAACAGCTCCTCCTTTAAGGGAGGAATGAAGACAAGCTCTGGATTTGGCAGTGGATCGAAAATCTTCGGGGGATAAGTGTCCCTATGTGATTCAAGTGGAAAGGAAGGATGAATGTGCATTTATATATTAATTTTCTATCTTATTTAGGAGTGGCTCTGCTTCTGCTTCTTGTGGGAGTGGCTTTATTCGCCATCAGCACACCGAAGTTAAAGGAATTTCGTTTGATTGCTGAGAAAAATGTAACAGCGGCCATGTCACTCGGTGGGAAAGTCATAGGTTTGGCAATTGTTTTAGGGGCTGCTGCTGAATATTCGGTGTCGCTGCTTGATATGATAATTTGGGGAGTCATCGGGATTATTTCTCAAATTATTGTGTTTATTCTAGCAGAAGTGATCACGATTCGTTTTAGCATTCATCAGGCGATCGAAGAGGATAACCAGGCAGTCGGGACGATGCTGCTATCTTTATCATTAGCGATTGGCTGGGTCTTAGCAAAATGTCTATCTTACTAACTAAGGTGGGAAAGTGTATTGAAAACATTAACTTATTACCTTGATAAAGGAAATGGCTGTTATGAACCGTTCTATGAATACACCACTCCCAATGTTGGATTGGATGAACTTTACGCCAGGCAGCTGTGTACGTATCTTATTATGAGAGGAACCCAATACGAGCTCACTTCAAATGAGATGGATGGAGAAGAAGATGTTTTAGTGATTAAAGAAATAGGAAGGAATCTTCCAGGGGAAGATGAAAGAAGTTTTCGGGGGGATGGATTACATATCGAGTTTCGCAGCCCGAATGACCGGATGAATTTTAAGCTGCTTTCCCGTATTCCCTGCAGTACTCATTTTGACGTTCTTCGCTTTCTCTTAAAGGATGTTGTTGATATTCCCGGAATCGGACAAAAGCTTGTTACCTCTACGGAGATTGATGAAGATCGCGGAGTGTACGTGATATACGTCAAGAGTGTAGGAGAGGCGGAGGATTGAGTGGACAAATGTATCGTACAAAACGACAGCAGTTTTATGAAGGAGTGGAAAACTTTTGGGCTGATCTGTATGGAGAAGAGTATGCGCTGTATGATATAAAGCTGTTAAGCGAAGAGGAGGCTGCCCATATACGTCTTATAAGTGAACGTATTGGGTTCATTTTTTTTAAAATAGGCTCCTTGCTTAGGAGGGTACCTGATGAAACTCTTCTGGAAATGGGGTTTCCAAAAGAAACACTTTCATTTATCAGGTTAAAAACCCTTCCGTTCGAGAGCGTGATTTCACGGCTTGACCTCATTCCACATGGAAATAGCTATAAATGCATTGAAATCAATGCCGATACGCCTACATTTATCAAAGAATTATTTCATATAAATGGGATGGTGTGCAAGGAATTTGGAGTAGAGAATCCAAATGAGGGCATGGAACGCTTTTTACGGAAAGCCGTTCGAGGAAGCATAGACCAAAGTACAGATAAGGAACACCCTCATGTTGTTTTTACGGCTCACGAGGATCACATCGAAGATCACGAAACCGTACGATATCTTCAAAAAGGTGTGCCATCTAAATTTACCCCGCTTCATAAGCTGCAAATTCAAAGGGGCATCGGTCTTTTTGATGAGAATGGAATCAGAATAGACGTCCTTTACCGGCAAACATTCCCGATAGAAAGTTTGATCAAGGATGAAGATGGAGAAGGAAATCCCATTGGTTTATGGTTATTAGAGCTTGTTGCGGAGAGGAAGCTTGCTGTTATTAATCCTCCCTCAGCCTTTTTGCTGCAAAGTAAAGTCGTTCAAGCAGTCATTTGGGGGCTGCATGAAGAGCATCATCCTTTTTTTACAGGGGAAGAGCATAGGTGGATCGATGAATACTTTCTCCCGACTTATCTTGAATCCCATTATTTTATACAAAAGGGTCTTTCTTATGTGAAAAAGCCTGCCTTTGGGAGAGAAGGGGACACGTTAGAAATATTTAATGAGGGCGGCCAGTTAATCCATGCAGATGTTCAAAGGTCCTATTTGGAATACATCCCTGTTTATCAGCAATTTGTGAAGCATCCGACTATTACCTTTCATAGTGAAAGAGGAAAACAGGAAGGTAAACTGCTGCTTGGAAGCTTTTTGCTTAACGGGAAAGCGGCAGCACTCGGTTATAGGGTCGGAGGGATGATTACGAATAACCTTTCTTACTATTTGCCTGTGGGACTCTTCAAAGGAGAGGGCTAGAATAGACGGACTCTATCCTTCCTTAAAACGAAAATGAGTTCTGTACAGAATAGAAACGTTGGAAAGTCATGTGGAATAGAGTTGGTAATGATCCTCTAGGACGAAAAAGTTCTAGGGGATTTTTTGTATGAGGAAAGCTGGCAAAGCGTCCAAACGTTTTATATGCTGTTATACAATAGAATAGGAAACTTATTTTGAGAAGAGTCAATAATTAAAACAAGGGATATTAACAAAGCTCAAAAACACAACGTTATTCCGCAGTACTTGCAAAAGAAATGCAGTGTCTACAATAAGAGGACCGTTAATAACGGAAAGCTAAAGCCTTATCTCTTGCAAAAAGCTGGATGAATGCCTTAGTTTAGGGGCTTGTGGAAGGACTTTTCCCTTTTCAATAGCTTTTAAATATCGTACAACTATCATATAGATATAACAGTAGATATTTTAATCAATAAATAATTGTGATACACTATAACTAGATATGTGATATACTATAAGCGGATAATAATTGATACAGAAAAGGTGTGTGATCAGGTCGCGCCTTGGCTTGCTTGTGATGCCTAAGAAGGAGCGCCTACATCCTTTCTGCAGATCTTAGGACATAAGGATGGTAAAGATGAGTAGCCTACAAACTAAAACAGACGTTATCTTAATTGGTGCTGGAATCATGAGTGCAACGCTAGGTACACTCCTGAAGGAATTGGCACCCGACTGGAAAATTAAAGTATTCGAGAAGCTTGACGAAGCGGGAGAGGAAAGCTCTAACGAATGGAATAATGCAGGAACAGGGCATGCTGCACTGTGTGAACTTAACTATACTCCTCAAAAATCAGATGGCTCTATAGATATTACTAAAGCGATCAATGTTAATGAACAGTTTCACGTTTCAACACAATTTTGGTCTCACCTTGTAAATAACAATCTAATCCGTAATCCGCAAGACTTTATTATGCCATTGCCTCACATAAGTTTAGTACAAGGCGAACAAAATGTGAAGTTTTTAAAAAAGCGGTTTGAGGCGCTTTCGGATCATACCTTGTTCAAAGGAATGGAATTTTCTGATGAACCGGAAAAACTAAAAGAGTGGATTCCAGTTATTATGGATGGCCGTACATCACAAACGCCTATCGCGGCAACGAAAATTGACTCTGGAACGGACGTCAACTTTGGCGCGTTAACACGTATGTTGTTTGATCACTTAAAAGATCAGGGTGTCGATGTCCACTATCAACATAAGGTGGATGATATGAAACGCACGAGTGACGGCTTATGGGAATTAAAAGTGCGTAATGCCAGCGGTCAAGTTGAACGTCATGCGGCAAAGTTTGTCTTTATCGGCGGAGGCGGCGGAAGCTTGCTTTTATTACAAAAAACGGGTATTCCTGAAAGTAAACATATCGGAGGATTCCCAGTAAGTGGACTATTCCTAGCATGTAACAATCCAGAGATTGTAGAACAGCATCATGCAAAAGTGTACGGCAAAGCTGCCGTTGGTGCCCCTCCGATGTCTGTTCCGCATCTTGATACACGATATATTGACAACAAAAAATCATTGCTGTTTGGACCGTTTGCCGGCTTCTCACCAAAGTTCCTAAA
This sequence comes from Bacillus lumedeiriae, assembly GCF_044891285.1. Taxonomy (NCBI): domain Bacteria; kingdom Bacillati; phylum Bacillota; class Bacilli; order Caryophanales; family Bacillaceae; genus Bacillus; species Bacillus lumedeiriae. The sequence goes on along the minus strand of NZ_JAUIYO010000006.1, from coordinate 114,933 downwards.
AACTGGTTCTAACCTGGATTTATTCGCTTCCATCAAACCGAATAATCTCTTCACTATGTTAGCGGCAGGCGCAAAAAACATGGCATTAACAAAATACCTGGTCCAACAATTAATGCTGTCTAAAGAGCAGCGTATTGAAGAGTTGCGAGAATTCGTTCCTAATGCTAAAAGCGAAGATTGGGATATCGTGGTAGCGGGTCAGCGTGTACAAGTAATTAAGGACACTGAAGCTGGCGGCAAAGGCACACTTCAGTTTGGTACGGAAGTAGTTAGTGCTGCTGACGGCTCGGTTGCTGCATTACTTGGTGCTTCTCCAGGTGCTTCTACAGCTGTTCACGTTATGCTTGAAGTAATCAACAAGTGCTTCCCAGAATATACCAAAGAGTGGGAACCAAAAATCAAAGAAATGATTCCTTCTTATGGCATGAAACTAGCGGAAAACCCAGAACTATTCAACGAAATTCATGCTTCAACAGAGAAGGCGCTTCGTCTAAGCGGAAAATCGCCGTTACAGACAACGAGCGAAGGCGCATTATAAGAGAGTGCTGATTTTTTGAAGCTGTAACCTAAATGCAGCATCTCAAAGATTAAGCGTATATGAATGTGGAATGCATGTTCTGTTATTCTATTGAAAAAGGCTTCTCACTTTTTGTGGGAAGTCTTTTTCCTATTTGGGGATCCATTTCAAACATGGCAGTGTATCTGTTCTATTAATGAAAAATTCACCATAAATTGATAAAATAGAACTAGATCTATTTGGCCGTATGATCGCTGTCTGAGTGCCGTAAAGGAGAGGAAGAATGATGCCAATTTGTACAAAGTGCGGTGAAAGTGTAAAGGAAGGACAGACCTTCTGTACAATGTGTGGGACAAAATTTGTGATTCCCCACCCGCCGCCGCTTTTAAATACTAGTTCAAAGGAATCAGAAGAAAATAGAACTGTTTTAAAAGGAACGAGAAGAAAAACTGTGAAGGGAGTGATTATTGCTATTTTTTCCACGGTAGGTATCGTTTTTCTTATCTTAGGCGTTTATCTGATGGCTGATGGAAAAAAAGAACCCGGCGCAGTGAAGGATTCAGTTCAACATAATGAGGAAGAGGAAGTGCCAGTGGGCAAGAATAGTACGCCTCCAAAATCCGATACGAATAAAACGACACATGCGACAGATCCCAAACTGCATACCTTACCGGATTTTCATCTTTTAGAAGAATTGAGTACTGGTAATTTAATGGGGATTTTACAGATTGGTACATCAAAAGATGAATTAATCCGCCAATTTGGTAAACCATTAAAAGAATATGTCCGCAATGAGGATATTTTGCTGGAGTATGAGGACGTCATTTATACTATTTCTCCAAATAACGGCTTGAATTATGCTGCAGAATTAAAGCCTGTTCATTCTTCGAAATATAATTTTCAGGAAATCAAAAAAGCCTTAGGTGATGGGGATGAACATGTAAGTTTTGAACAGGGAAAGGATAAAGACGGATTGTTTTATTTATATTATGCTTCAGAGGACTCAGAACTTATCTTTTATTCTCCTAGTCAAATGGAGTCACCTGTCACAAAGATTATATACGGCAACCCAACACTTTACTCATTGAATCAAGAAGAAGAGACCACAACAGTACATCCAGGTGAAGTTGAGCCCATCATTAAGAATATAAGAGCCGAATATAACGCTATTAATAGTCAAATTTCCTCTATGACTAAACGAGACACCCTCTCAATGGAGGGGCATAAAAAGCAAGTGTTTAGAAATAGCCGGGGGATCATTAAGAAAGTGATTGAAATAACACCAGAAGGCTCAATGGAATATTATTATGATGATACCGAAACGCTTTTCTTTATCTTTTTTTATAAAGGCAGAATTGAAAATCGTTTCTATTTCTATCAAAATCAAATGATTCGCTGGATTGACCCTAGTCGTGCCATCATTGATTATGATCAGGGTCAGAGGAATCATCGGTATAAAGAGTGGGAAGAGTATTGGCTTAGAAAAGGATATTGAATGCTTTATCTCGTATCTTTGTTTGGAAATATCTTAATGGCGTTTGAGTATGAAAAGAAGAAACGTGCCCCTAGTGAATCTGCACTAGAAGCACGTTTCTTCTTTTTCTCTATTTTCCGGAAATTTTCTTTAAGCGTCCTACAAGCGGTAAAACAATGATTCCAGCTAGAACAACTTGCATCACGTTGCCTGGGATGGAGCCGAATGGCTGTATCCAGTTACTATAAAGAATGACTTCAGTAAAATAGTAGCCTACGATTTTTATAATGAGTGCAGCGACAATCGCAAGTGTGTATACGACTGCTCTTTTGCCGGGTGCCTTCTCGGCTATAAGACCAGCTGCGAAGCCCATCGTACCTACGATGACGAATGTAAACGGCGCCCAAACTGTCCAGCCAGAGAGAAGATCAAAGAGGCCCATTCCAAAGGCGCCTGCGATCGCTCCTGTTCTTTTGCCAAAAACGAAAGCGGCTATAAAAAGAGGCACGTTACCGAGATGGATGAGGCCTCCATTTCCCATGATTGGGAGTCTTATGTTGATAAACATGGTGGCTACAAGGGTTAATGTGATGAAAAGCGCATTGATAACAATGGTTTTCGTTTTTGTTTTGGTTGTTCTTGCTGGTGAGAATGTTGAATCCATATGATGCCCTCTTTCCTTTTTACCTATTATCATACTCCTAATCTTATACTTAATAAATACCTAATCCTATTTATTTACCTAGCAAAACAATGACATTGATTTTGTGGAATAATATAAAATTTATGAATATAACTTTCTTAATTCAATGAAACAAGTTTTAGTCTATGAAAATATAGGTTTGACATTTGAATAGTTATAATTATATAATTATTCCTATAATTTAATAGCCTCACTGCTTATGACTGTGAGGTAGAGGCGCGATATTTATTAGTGCTTAGTGGAGTCCGAGAAGATGAAGAAGCTATGCAGAAGGAAATATCGCCGAAGTATGTAATGAGTTCTCGCCATTATGTATTGGGTCTGTAATGAATAATTACAGAACTGTCTTAATAAATTTCCCGATTTATTAAGTTGTGCTATCTCAAAAAGAGATAAAAGGGTGAGGAATTTGGAATGACTACATCGATTTCCGGGTTCTATCTCGGAGAAGGTATATAGTCTTTTTTATTGCCATCAAGAGATTCCCTAGTATAAACGGGGAATCTCTTTTTTTATTAGGCTTTGTTAAACTTACCTGTTGATTTTTGCCGGGGCGCTCGCTTTCCGCTTCAATCAACAAAAGGACAGCATCAACACTAGTCATTAACATCGCCTTTTATTTTTAAAAAAATACAGCTTGTAAAGGCTAACACGAAGGAGATTATTATGGAAAATCAACAAACACTTTATTACGAATTTATTCCAACTGATGAAGGGAAAATGAAATTAGATCCGGAAAAAACAGCACTTTTAATCGTTGATATGCAGAATCAATTTATTAGCCGTGATGGATTGGATGCTCAAATTGCAAGAGAAAAGGGAATGTTCGATAAATGGGAGTATTTCTTTGATCGCATTGATCACGTAGCGATTCCAAACAATAAAAAACTACTAGACTTTTTCCGTGCTAATCAATTAGAAGTCACTTTCGGACGTATTGCCTGTCATCACAAGGATGGACGTGACCGTTCTCCGGTACAGCGCCGCCCGGGATGGAATAACATTTTATTGCCAATCGGTGATCCAGGTGCGGAAATGGTTGATGAATTAAAACCATTAGAGGATGAAATCGTAGTAAATAAAACAACAGATAGTGTGTTAAGCGGTACAAACTATGAGTTTTTACTTCGAAACATGGGCATTGAAACAATTGTATGTACAGGGGTTGTCACAGACCAATGTGTTGCTTCGACGGTTCGCAGCTTAGCCGATGCTGGTTTTGAAGTGATTTTAGTAGAAGATGCGTGTGCTGCTGCTACACAACAATTACATGATGCAGAAATCATGATTATGAACCAAATATATTGCCAAGTAATGAGCACCGACGAAACCATTCAACTCATTTCAGAGGAAATGGAACAACGTGCAGTCGTTCAAAGATAGAGAGGAATCCTTTTAAATGAGTAATGTACAAATGAATTCACATCACGTCAGTTCGGCTTCTCATTTCAAGCGTGTCTTGACTCTGAAGGATTTGGTGATTTACGGAATTGCTTTTATGACGCCCATTGCGCCCGCTTATATATATGGCTTTGCAGCACAGTCAACAGGCGGTATGCTGCCACTAGCTTATTTAATCGCCATGGTGGCAATGATGTTTTCTGCCTATAGTTATGGAAGGATGGCTGCTGCATTTCCTATTTCCGGATCTACGTATACGTATACACAACGTGCCATTCATCCACATTTAGGTTTTTTTGCCGGCTGGGCCATGTTTATGGACTATGTACTAGTACCGTTAATTGTCTTTATGGTAGGCGGGTCCTATGCTAATGCATTAGTTCCATCTATTCCTTATTGGATATGGGTATTGATCATTGCTGGTATTATTACAACAGTAAATATTCTTGGAATTGCAATGGCAGCGAAAACGAACCAGCTATTAGTATTGTTTATGGGAATAGTTGTTGTTGTATTTGTGATTTTTTGTATAAAAACAATTGTAGGTGGGGACGGTGCATCCGCACTAGTATCGATTACTCCGTTCTTTCAAAGCGAAAAGTTTGTCATGACCGCCATTATTTCAGGTGCGGCGATGGCATGTTTCTCATTTTTAGGTTTTGATTCTATTACAACCTTATCTGAAGAAGCTGTAAATCCCAAAGATGATATTTGGAAAGCGGCCATTCTTTCCTGCTTAATCGGCGGGGTGATTTTTATCGTGCAAGCTTACGTTGCCCAGCTTGTATGGCCGGATGTAAACAGTTTTAGCTCAGCAGATACAGCATTATTTGATGTTGCGAAAGCAGCAGGCGGTGCAATTCTTGCGACACTGTACACAGTAGCTATTATCGTGTCATCTTTGACAGCGGGTTTAACAGGTCAAGCGAGTGCTTCACGTTTAATGTTTAGCATGGGGCGTGATGAAGTATTGCCGAAAAAATTCTTTACACGTCTACATCCTAAATATAAAACACCGATCAATAATATTTTATTAATGTGCAGCATGAGTATTGTTGGAGCGATTGTCCTGCCAATAAATTTTGTTGCAGAATTAATGAACTTTGGCGGTCTCACTGGGTTTATGTTTGTGAACTTATCTGTCATCGTGTATTACTATTTTCGTAAAAAAGAAAAGAAATTTTTCCGTTATTTACTCATTCCGGGCTTAGGTTTTTTAATCTGTTTCTATCTATTTATTAACTTGTCACCAATGACGTTAAAAGTAGGCTTAATCTGGATGGTCATCGGCTTGATCTATGCGCTGATTACGACAAAAGGATTTAAAAAGCTGCCGCCAAGCATTCGTAATTTGTGATTAATAACAATGTATTAAGAAGGTATTTTATAGGACATGGACTTGGGATAGTACTCGAGTTCATGTCCTTTTATTTTTGTAATTGAAGCATGCCAGTAGCAAAGTAAATATAAAAAGGTTATGAAAAATAGGAGGTTTTGTACATATCCATATAAACTTGTATAATAAACTCACAATATTTGCAAAATTGAGGAGAAGAGAAATGGCCACGAAACGTAAACAAATACAGGTAAATAGAATGTATCAATATTTTGTTGACGCAGCTGTTCAAATTATCGAAGAAGAAGGGATTAAAAATGTTACTGCACGAAAGGTTGCAGAGAGAGCAGGCTATACTACGTCCACCATTTATAATTATTTTAAAGATCTGTCGCACCTTTTATTTTTTGCTTCAATGAAGCTCGTTAAGGATTATGTACACGAAGTTAATGTATATATGAGTAAAGAAGAGAGTTACTTAGATAAATATATTGTATCATGGGAATGTTTTTGTAAATATTCATTTTCTAAACCTGAAATATATTATGCCCTCTTTATAGAAGATTTAGGTGAAAAACCTGATGAATTACTTAAGCATTATTATTCTGTATATCCCAGTGAGTTAATTGGGATACCAGATGAAATCAAGCCTACACTCTTTGAGCCTAACCTAGGTAAAAGAAACAAGATGTTTTTAGAGATTGAGAAGAAGCATGATATCCGCTCTGAACATATAGAAGATGTAAATAATATGATCATCCTTCTATGGAAAGGTATGATGTCGACACTCTTGAATAACAGGAGCAGTTATAAAAAAGAAGAAGCGATAGAGATAACCGTAAGATATATTAAGGAAGTGGCACAAAAGCTGTCAAAGGGCTAATATTTACGGATGATGATCGATTCATTCTCTTTTCTCGATCGTGCTTCGCTTGTCTTTTGTTTTGCCCTCAATGCTTCTTCATATCTTGTTTCTGCAACATGAAGTAAAAGCCAGATTCTAAAATAACTGATCTGCCAAATTTGTGATGGCGGTAAATTAGCGTATTCCTCTTTCCTCACGTCCCTAGAATTTTTTGTTTTTCCTCTTTAGTGAGCTCGACCTCCGTGTTCGCTTAGTCATAAAAATAGAGTTCTATGCCATATCTATCCTAAAACGGAGGAGAACCCAAAAGCCCAATTTCTCAATTTTAATCCTGAGAAATTGGGCTTTTTATATTGGGGTTTTCTTAACGCTGTATATTGGCATATTCCTAATGATGTCCCTATAAGTGGGGAGCAGTCTGTCTATATGATGCGCTAAATGGCTGGGTGGTTAATTTAAAATTGACAAAGAAATATTTTTTGACTATTATGAATATTATCAATTAAAGAACACGTTCATAAAAAGAACAACGTCTTTTTTGAGAATGTGTTTATGGGGGTGTTTTCTCATTCGTTTTATAACAAACAAAAAAGGGGCTGAGATGGATGACTAATTGAACTTAACGAAATGTTAAAAGGTTAAATGGGATTTATATAATGGCGGGACAAAGTGATGACCTAAATGTAATCGCATACATCTGATCTCAAGGACAGTCTGTCATTAGATGATAGCGATAGATCAAGCAAGATAGAGCAGCCGTCCGGTTAATTCTAGTAAGTTCATATTCTTTTAAAAGACATAACCAAAAATTATATGGGAAATGAGGGAACGTGTCTAATGACTGAAAGGAAATTTAAGATGGATGATGCCCCGCTTAACAAGTTTCATTTCAAAATTACTGCGCTTACTTTTGGGGCAAATTTTTCTGACGGTTATACTCTTGGGATTATTGGTATGGCTCTTGCTTTGCTTAGTCCTGAAATGAATTTAAGCCCAATGTGGGAAGGACTAATTGGAAGTTCCGCTTTAATTGGACTTTTTTTTGGCAGTTTGCTGCTTGGAGGCCTATCTGATCGAATTGGCAGACAAAAAATATTTCTTACAAACTTCTTAGTGATTACAATTGCTTCCATTCTTCAATTTTTTGTGAATGATCCAGCAACGTTGTTTATCCTGCGATTAATGATAGGCTTAGCCCTCGGAGGAGATTACGCAGTGGGAACAACTTTACTCGCTGAATTTGCTCCAAAAAAATATAGGGGAGCATTGCTAGCTTCTTTAAACATTGTGTGGACAGTAGGGTATGTAGTTGCAAACTTCGTTGGATTTTATTTGGGGAAGGCTGGTCCTGAATCATGGCGTTGGATGCTTATTAGTGCCGCGATTCCTGCCTTCATTGTGTTGATCTTGCGAATTGGAACGCCTGAGTCGCCTAGATGGCTTATTAGTAAGGGGCGCATCGAAGAAGCGCAGCATATCATCCGCAAACATATCGGAGCAAATGTGGAGATGGACACAAATATTGGGAACAGCCAAGCCAAGACTGGTTTTTTAGATCTCTTTAGCAAAAGACTTTGGAAGCGTACGGCTTTTGGCGGGCTGTTTTATGTCTGTCAGGTCATTCCATACTTTGCTATATACACGTTTCTCCCAACCATTTTGAAATACATGGGGTTTAAAGAGAATTTCTCGGTATACATGTGGTTAAATATCTTTCTTCTTGTTGGCGCCGTTGTTGGTCTATGGTTTTTAGAAAAATTTACCCGAAGGGGATTCACCATTGGCTCTTTTGTTCTCCTTGTTGTCAGCATGTTTATGCTTAGTATCACAAGTCATCCCCTCTTAGCGATCGTATTCTTCCTAGCGTTCACTTTTATTATGGCAGCAGCTACAAACCTTGAGTTTGTATATCCATCGGAACTTTTTCCAACCGAAATCCGGGGATCTGGAATTGGTGTAGTGACGGCGATTAGCCGGATCGGGGCTGCAATTGGAACGTTCTTCCTTCCGGTTAGTATGAGTTCTTTTGGATTACATGCGACCATGGGTGGAATGGCAGTTATTCTTTTAATTGGTACGATTATCTCCATTGCTTGGGCACCAGAGACAAAATCCCTCTCTTTAAGTGAGGTAAATAGCACAGGTGATTCTGCACATGGAATGGATGAATCTTTGCATAGTTCGATAAAAGAAAATTTGTAACGATAACTTATCTATTTTACTACTTTCAGGAGGATGATTATGAGCACACATTTTGATGTAATCGTTGTAGGCGCTGGTTCAATGGGAATGGCGGCTGGTTATTATTTAGCCAAGCAAGGAGTGAAGACATTATTGATCGATGCATTTGATCCACCGCATTCCAGCGGCAGCCATCATGGCGATACCCGCATCATGCGTCATGCTTATGGTATGGGCAGTGAATACGTTCCCCTTGTCCTTCGGGCCCAAGCATTATGGGATGAACTTGGGAAAAAAACGGAACATAAAATCTTTGCACAAACGGGTGTATTAGGGTTCGGCCCTAAAGGGGAATCAGAATTTATTGATAAGACGATAGCAAGTGCACAGGAACATTCGCTTCCTTATGAATTACTGTATGGTGAGGAAATAAACGAGCGCTGGCCTGGTTTAAATGTACCGAAGGATTTTGCTGCTATTTTGGAGCCGAATTCAGGCGTGCTGTTTAGTGAAAATTGTATTCGTGCTTATCGCGAACTTGCAACAGTTAACGGAGCTTCACTTTTGACGAATACACCCGTGGAGGATGTTGAAATCTATCAAGATTCCGTAAAAGTACAGACAAGGCACGAATCTTATACGGCGGACAAACTTATCGTTACGACAGGAGCTTGGAATGGTAAAATGCTTGCAAAGCTTAATCTTGACTTACCGCTTCAAGCCTATCGTAAAACGGTTGCTTGGTTTGAATCTGATCAATCACTGTATCATCCTGGACATTTTCCTGTCTTTATGTCTGAAATCCCAACAGGAATATATTTCGGCTTCCCTAACTTCGGTGGGGAAGGGATAAAAGTTGGACGGCATGATTTAGGGGAACCAATCGATCCTGATCAAAGCAAGCGTAAATTTGGAGCATATTCGGGTGATGAAGGCGATGTACGCAGTTTCTTAGAAAGTTATCTGCCGCAGGCTGCAGGTGAATTAAAAGATGGACAGGTGTGTATGTATACATTTACACCAGATGAACATTTTATTGTAGACTTGCATCCAGAGCATGCTCATGTGGCTGTTGCTGCTGGATTCTCAGGACATGGATTTAAATTTGCAAGTGTCATTGGAGAGATATTAAGCCAATTAGCTATGAATGGTAAAACTGAACATGATATTTCGCTCTTCTCTATTGCCCGTCCATCTTTACAGATCTTTCCGAGTGGGAAAACCCCTCAAGGGTGCTAGTCTGTCTTTAGGCATGGGATGTTTCTAATGAAAAGATGACATGAATCCGCATGTCCAAGCTTTTGGAATAAAGTGGAGCACTTAATTAACATTGACGGGCAGTGGAACCGGCATCGGCGCAGCAACACAGGCTTTTCCAATTACACATAGCTGTCGTCACAAGGTACCCGATCAACATTTTTCCTGTCATCTTGCGTGCTGTATCTCCACAGCCAGTTAGTCCAATCAGTGGCTAGTGCTCTTCATCGGAAATAAACTTTTGCATCCATGGTATTCTATTTCATAGGGGACGCCTTTTCTTGTAATTGTTTGGTCACACTTACATTTTACAAGAAAGCGTCTCTTTTTTTCGCTTGTTCTTAGGAATTTATAGATAATCAACACATGTGGTTCTAACATTATTTATGGATCATAGAAAACTGCTAATGAATAAAATAAGCATTAGGTAAACGCTGCTACATGACTAATTGAATAAATAGTTGCCAATGTTATAAATACCACAGTCATGTTGAGTCTGTTGAACGGGTAATTTTAACATTCACCTGCTCGCAAAAAGAAGAGACAATTACTAAAAGTTCGTACTTTCTTTTTTTTGTTGATTTTTATCAAAAGTGATATTATTATCATAATTAATAATATAGAATGACAAAAACATTAGAAGTTCAACATGAACAGTCATCGGAGCGGCAAATACAGCAATCAGTAACAGGCATTAATCTTAAAGGAGAGAAGTCATGATTGAAACAGAGGTTATAATTGAAAAAGATATTTTTGCGACACTGTCATGTCCGGAACAAGAAGGAACACTCCCGGCTATTTTGCTAATTGCTGGTTCAGGACCGATCGACCGTAATGGGAACGGACCGAAGGGAAAGTATCAAACCAATTTGTATAAAGAATTAGCGCATTTTTTCACCGCACTCGGTTTTATTACACTTCGGTATGATAAACGAGGAACAGGAAAGCGCAGTGGAAGCTGGATGGACGCAGGTTTGTCCGATTTATTGCACGATGCTAAAGCCGCAGTGTCTTTTTTGCAGGCGCAGCAGAATGTATCAGATGTGATCGTGTGCGGTCATAGCGAAGGGACCATTTTGGCAACAGACATCGCCGCAAAGATGGAAGTGGACGGATGCATGCTTCTATCCGGCGGTGTGGATAACTTGATGGAGGCGCTTGGGCATCAGCGAAAGCAGGCGTACAAGGAACTGCTTGCCATGCCGGGGTGGAAAGGCTGGCTGAATCGTAAGATGAAGATAGATGAAAAAAATGAAAAAAAGACGGAAAAAATGTTTCGAAAAATGAAAGAATCAAGCAGCGATACGATCCGAATCCAAGGCATCAAGCAGCCGGCAAAATGGTTCCGCGAGCACGATGCTTATCATACGAGAGAAGCTTTGCAGCATGTCACCTGTCCAGTTTTTGCACTGCACGGCGACAAAGACCCGCTCGTTGAAAGTTCAGTTTTAGAAGAGTTGTCTGGACTTGTACAAGGAGAAAGTGAGTATCATATCGTTAAGGACATGGAGCACGGCCTCCGAGGGCAGACAGAACCGAAAAGCATTTTGGAAACGAAAAAGTTAATGAAAATAGTTTTAGAACGGCCGCTTCATGAAGAAGGAATGCAGCTGATGGCGGCATGGCTGGAGCGATTTTTGTCCAGTGGACATAAATCTATTTGAATAGTCAGATCTATGTGTAAGTGAATAGAAAAAGGAAGTGGCTTCCCCTACCTATATAACGTACAAAATCTTAGAGTGATAGGATGTATGGGGAAGCCGTGATCAGAAGCTATTGTAAATCTGATTTAAATATTGCCGAGGTGTGCCATAGTAAATAGTCTGATTATATTGTGGATAACTGGATTCATAATAAATATAGATAGGAGCATCGAGCAGGAAAGGATAGTTGGCAAAAAAGGGGCGGTCCCCATATATCATTCCTTTTAATGCAGTGTTCATTTCTCTTTTAAATATGTTAAAACGTATAGCTGATGTGTTTTGGCTAAATTCGCCGCCATCTACATATGCTTTTCCTGTTAAAATTAAGTGGCCATGCTTATCTTTTTGCCATTTTGCCAGTACCTCGTCCCGCATGTTTAGATTGATCGCCTTATAATTGTACACGTATCCAATGTCTAAAAATAATTCAGCGGTGATGTCCGAATGGGTAAGTGTATATTTTCTTCCTTCCATTGGCTGAATGGAATTAGCAGGGGGGATGATTTTCACAGATAACTTCTGCGGATTAAAAGAAGACATATGTTCCTCCTTATACACATGTGTGATATTTGAATGTAACTAGGGCCCATGAATGTTATTTTTTGATTTTATTCATTCGTTTGCTAGCTTATTCCGAAATTTTTGAGGTGGAAAAGCCTTCTTTTTAAACTGTAAACATGTAGGGGTGTCCAAAGTGAATAAGTAGAACAGAAAAGCTAAAGAGCAGGTTTTGTTTAATTTTTGTATAAGAGATAAAATGCCAAATTCATAAGAGATTTCCCGCCGCCTATATATGTAGGGGTCTTTTTGTGTTTCTCAACAAATTAATCAAAAAAAGTTATGTTATAACAACAAATATTATGAATCTTCTGTTATAATACAACTTATAATAATAATCCAATCTATATAACAACTATGAGGTGATTGACTTATGGAAGCAAAACCATGTAAACTTTCCCGCTGTGTTAAAGCAAATGTCGTACTGCCGCCAGATACACAGCATCATCATACATTATTCGGCGGCCGGCTTATGCAGCTGATTGATGAAGTGGCTGTATTGGCTGCCACGCGTCACTCTAGAAGACCGTGTGTGACAGCTTCCACCGATTCTGTCGATTTCCTTTCTCCGGTACGGGTAGGAGATTCCATCTGCCTCGTTGCCTATGTCACTTGGACAAGCCGGACATCGATGGAAGTCTTCATCCGTTCCACAGCTGAAAACTTAATGACAGGCGAAAGAAGGATTGCGGCTGTATCTTTCCAGACGCTCGTAGCAGTAGACGATGAAGGCAAGCCAATGCCTGTGCCAAAAGTCATCCCGGAGACAGAAGAAGAGGAATATTTATTTAGAACCGCCCCCCAGCGCGCGATTTCACGCAAAACACATCGGGCACAGACGAAAGAACTTATCGGCACGTTAACAGAAATCAATACGAATCACCTTGACGTAAACGAACAGCTATATGGAGTAGTAGTTGGATAACGGAAAGGGAGAACGAGGCATCTACGGGAGAGTAGGTGCTTTTTTAGATGGCAAGTTTTTTGATTGAAACACCTAATAGTTTACATTTCTATTTCACTCTTTTTAGATGTCCGCATGTGCTTGTTAGTTTGACAGTTATCATACATAAAGCCATTTTTTGTAACAGGTAGTCTTTTAATGTAAGTTTTTGTACAATATTATTAGTAGATGGAAAGAAAAAGGCTCTATTTAGTTGGAGAGAGGGGGAGTAAAAGTGGAGAAAAAAGTTGACAGAAAGAGATTAATGGCTAACCTGTTCAAAGCACGTTTTCCTTTTCTCTATTTATCAACATGGGAAGAGGACAGGGTACTTTCGCTTATACATTCGATTGCTTCTAATCAAGAGTTAATTAAGACACAAAGAAAAGTGATTACATGGAAGGTAACGACAGGTATTTCCGGAGAAGAAATAGGAAAAGGGGACACAAAATCGGCACTTAAGGCGTTGGAATGGATTGAAAATTATGAAGAACCAGCTATTTTTGTATTACAAGATTTTCATATCTTTTTTGGGAGTGAAGGACGCCTTCCTGATTATCAAATCATACGTAAGCTGCGGGATATCAGTTCTAGTTTAAAGCGGAGTCCTAATCCGAAAAACGTTGTATTTCTTTCTCCTGTCCTAAACTTGCCGCATGATCTTGAGAAAGATATTACTATTGTTGATTTTGACTTGCCAACATTTACAGAGATTAAACAGAGTCTGGATGAAATGATCGAAGTAAATAAACAAAGTGGACGGATCGAAATTAATTTAAATGAGGAGGAAAAAGAAAAGTTAGTAAAAGCTGCCTTGGGGCTTACATTGTCGGAGGCAGAAAATGCATTTGCTCGTGCGATGGTAGAAGATGGGAAACTTTCAATAGATGACGTGGAAGTCATTCTAGAAGAAAAAGAACAAATTATTAAAAAAACTGGTATTCTAGAATTTGTAAATAGCAGTTTGAATATGAAAGACGTTGGCGGACTTGAAAATTTAAAACGTTGGCTCCGAAAGAGAAATAAGTCGTGGTTAGAATCTGCGCAAAAGTACGGCTTGCCATCTCCAAAAGGAGTGCTGATTACAGGTGTACCCGGATGTGGAAAGAGTTTAATCAGTAAAGCAATCAGCGAAATGTGGCAGCTCCCTTTATTAAGGCTTGACGTTGGGAAAATATTCAGCGGAATTGTTGGAAGCAGTGAAGAGAATATGAGAAAAGCCATTCAAACTGCCGAAGCCATTGCTCCCTCCATTTTGTGGATTGATGAAATTGAAAAAGGATTTAGCGGGCTAGGTTCCTCGGGAGACAGTGGAACAACATCTCGAATTTTTGGTCACTTTTTAACATGGATGCAGGAAAAGGAAAAGCCCGTGTTTGTTATAGCAACAGCTAATAATATTTCAAGCTTGCCTCCTGAAATGTTACGCAAAGGAAGGTTTGATGAAATCTTCTTCGTGGATTTGCCGACAAAACGGGAGAGAGTAGAGATTTTCAGGGTTCATTTAAAGAAAAGGTTAAAGAATCCTACTGTCTCTGGCGATTTTGAAATAACAGATGGCAACTTGAATGCTCTTGCTGAGTTAACGGAAGGATTTGTAGGAGCAGAGATTGAGCAGGCAGTCATAAATGGGTTGTTTGAAGCATTTTATGAAGAAAGAAGTGTAACCTTAACGGACTTTGAAAAGATATGCAGGCAGTTTGTTCCGTTATCAGTTACCCAGGCTGAGCAAATTAAGCGAATTCGTGATTGGGCAAATGTAAGAGCCGTCGCCGCGACACCACGCGAGGACCGGACAGAGTACACTGAGAATGATGAGACAGAAGCGAGTCATGATATTAATACATCACGCGGCGGTCGAACGATTGACTTTTAAATAGAAAGAAGAGAGAGGTGATAGGAGATGAGTATCGAGTTAGTACTCATACCGGTCGGAATTGCTGTTGCCCAATCTGTCGGCTCCTTGATTGAGAATCATAAACAAGGCGGTCATACATATAAAATTCAAACGGTTATGAAACGACAGCATTTGCTGCAAAAGGCAATTGAACAATATGGTTGTAATGTTCATGAGATCAATCAGCAAAACTATCAAACAGAGGTAGGAGATATTAAAATCTATTTTCAGCAAAATGACCAAGGGGTTTTTGAAGCGGTATTTGATAAAAGCGTTGAGCAAGAACACGCAGTGGAATTCCTTGAGAATTTACACGCTGAGTATAAGTATTTAATTCAACAGGAAACGTATCAGAAGCTTTTGCTGCAGGCTGGCGAAAAAGGATTAGAGTTAGAATCTGAAGAAGTTTTAGAAGACCGCTCCATTTTAGTCACATTTAATGTAACTCAATCAGAATGATAGGTGAGAAAATGAACCCTAAAAAGATAACAATAAAAATAACAGAAGACGGCAATATTTTTGCTAAAACAAAAGGAATAAAGGGGAAAGATTGTTTGCAGTATATCGAGCTTCTTGAAGAATTACTTGATGCAGAATCCATAGATTCCAATTATACAGAGGAGTACTATGAAACAAATATGCAAACCATTCGCCAAAACAACCAGTTGATTAAGGGGGATTAATGTGTGGCTCGAATTACAGAAAAAGGGAAAGTGTGGGAATTAAGGAACTCGATCTGGATGCTCTGGGCGATTCTGACGCTGGGGTTTTTTAGTTACGTTTCGTTCTTTTATGCATCCTATAAAGTGAAGCAAAGAAAATGGTTCATTGCGGGAATTATTTATTCTGCTTTATTTATCATGCTGATAGTCGTAATGGAAAGTGTTCCGGTTGATCATTGGTTTTATAATGTCACCTTTATGATCTACTTTATCGGTTGGATTGCTTCGATCGTTCATGTTTTTAAAATAAGACCGGAGTATTTATTAAGACTTGAAGCGAAAATTTCGTCCGGGTATAAGGAAAAAGAAATGCAATCACTCAAGCAAAAGATCACGCAGGAATATGCGGCAGCTCATTCGATTAAGAGGGAGGAACATTCAATAGCTGATAATCATGTTGTTGAGGAGCAGCCTGAAATGATTCAGCCAGTAGAAAAAGAGAAGGAGAAAGAACCTTCTTCTGAAGTGCAAATGATTGATGTAAACAAGGCGTCAGAAGCAGACATTGCAAAAGTGCCCGGCATTGGCGGTCTTTTTGCCAAAAAAGTAATTTCGGTAAGGGAACAAGAAAACGGATTTACATCCTTTGATCATTTTGTTGAAGCCTTAGCGATTAAGCCGCATCTCATTGAAAAAATAAAACCGTATCTTATCTTTCCTGATCATTCTCATCCGGAACAAACGAAAAAAACAGAAGGAAGAGTCGTGGATTTTTAATGGAACTCGTGATTCATCGATATTTACCGCTGACAACCGTAGAAGGTCCAGGAAAAAGGTTCTGTCTCTGGGTACAGGGCTGCTCCATTCGCTGTGAAGGATGCGGCGTGCCTTGGACATGGTCAAAGAAAAAAGGCAAATCAATAAGTGTGGAAGATCTCTTTATGGAAATAAAAAAAAGCAAACAGAAAAATAATATAGAAGGTGTTACATTCCTCGGCGGCGAACCTTTTGATCAGGCAGAGGCGCTAGGCAAACTAGCATCTATGGTAAGAGAGTTAGGCTTAACAGTGATGACCTTTTCGGGGGATCTGTATGAAAATCTGAAAAAGAGAAAAGAATGCCAGAACTTGCTGGAAGCGGCCGATTTATTGATTGACGGACCTTTTATGAAAGATAAGCTGGACTTGAGCCGGCCGTGGGTGGGCTCGTCGAATCAACGTTATCACTTTTTAACACCTGCCTATAAACATCTAGAAGATCAGTTAATGACCATTGGAAACAAAATAGAAATCCGGATTACTAAAGATGGTTTAGTATCCGTCAATGGTATGGCCACACAACAAACATTAAATGAGCTATTTGATAGGGGAGAATTTAGAAAACTAAGGGACCAATTGAATAATTAAGAGGGAGAACAAGGCATCTATGGGGGTAGATGCTTTTTTTGGTCGTATAGAGTAAGTGGTTTTAAAAGAAGAAGCAGGGGAAAGATTAAGTTTTTTTGTTGCTCCATTGAAGCTCCTAATTGTTAAAGGTCATCGTTAAGCCTTATTAAGAAAAAGATTCAAGTGTTTTTAGGATGTAACTTTTATTTTTAAATGGTATATAGGGAGGAATTGGAGAAACACCTGCCAGTGCATCTAGAAGGACCCTCCAAGGAACGATTGTCCACCTTAATCTTTCTGAAATAAGTTTAACAGGAGGAATCACAGATGAGGCAAAATAAATTTTTAACAGGTATTTTAATGTGTTTAATAGCTGTTATATGTTGGGGCGGAATGTATCCTGTAATGGGAAATGCCCTACAGATCATGGATCCGTTTTATTTCACTTTATTTAGATTTGGCATTGCGATGGTTATATTGGTACTATTGCTAATTTTAATAGAAGGAAAAGGAAAATTCTCTACGGAAGGCAAAACAATAAAACTATGGTTTCTAGGAACGATGGGTTTTACAGGTTTTGGTTTTCTAGTATTTTTAGGACAAAAACTAGCTGGTCCATCAGGAACTGTAATAGCTGCGGTAATAATGGCGGTTCAGCCGCTGCTTGGAGTTATAGTGAATTGGGTAACTAAAAAGGGCTCTCCTAAACCATTTACAGTTCTTCTTATGTTAACGGGATTAATAGGGGTTGTTATCGTTATTTCAAACGGAGATTTAAGTATCTTCGTTTCGGAGGATGGAGATACATTTGCTTATCTAATAATCCTTATAGGTGCATTGTGTTTTGTCATCTATACCATGGGTGGAGATTATTTTCCAGAATGGTCACCATTAAGATATTCGACCATAACTACGATTTTTGGAACCGTCTCAAACGTTATTTTAGTAGGTTTAGCAACATGTATTGGTTGGCTGAATGTTCCAACACTTTCAATGATTGATGACGTTTCAGGATCGCTTCTGTATATGTCACTTATTGCGGGAGTATTAGGGATCTTTGTTTGGAATATTGGTAACAGAATCATTACACCTATAAATGGTATTCTCTTTATAAATATGGTTCCTGTAACTACTTTTATAATCTATGTTATTCAAGGTTATCACTTAACTGCGTTCGAACTTATAGGGACCTTAATAACGATTGCTAGTTTAATCGGAAACAATTTGTATATTAGAAAATTAAATAAGCAAATTTCACCACAATCAAAAGTTAAGACTGTGTAATAAATGGAAGGATAGGCTAAAGAGTTGTTACTTTTTTTGATGCATTTTTACATAAATCTTAGGCCACCCGCTTTTCTTGCGGCGTGTAGTTGTATGGATCGAGTGTTCTCATCACTCGGTCATTTTTTTATTCCGGACTTACAATGGAAGGATGGTAGCCGTTTTCTAAGGTAGAGTGTATTATTTTACGATTGACCGAGCTTAACATATAGTAAATAGTTAATTAATTATACAAGTGGAATGATAAGTGATCAGTTCGATTTTGAAGGTCTATGCGTATATAAATGATGTTTACAACATTAGAATAACTGCTTGTTGGAGCGAGAAATAGTGTGTACAAATTTTTTTACTACTTATACGGAATGAAGGAACAGGCCTAATTTTAGTGCCTGTTCTTATTTTTTTACGGAGGGAAAATATTGAAATTCACTTTTACCAGGATATATGTTGCTGTAATATGGATTAGTCAATATGCTGATATAATTCTTTGAGCGGCTAGTTGTGGTTGCTCTTTGTCAAATTGGCGGCGTTTTCATAAGTTTTTAAGATAACTAAATGCAGCCATCTGATTAAATAAGCTGCAAATCCATACCAATAAGGATAAGGACTTTGCATGAGGAAAGGGAGAGCGCAATGACTAACGATACTTTATTAAAAGCAAATGAGATAAAGGATGAACTAGTGGGTTATCGTCGACACCTTCATCAAAATCCTGAAATCGGATTTGATTTGCCAAACACAGTGGCCTATGTTGAAAAAGCATTACTCAATATGGGCTTGGAGCCTAAGAAAGTAGGAAAAGCAGGCCTAGTCGTAACGATTGGTAACGGAAATGGGAAAACCATTTTATTACGAGGCGACATGGATGCTCTACCGATGGAAGAAACGACAGATTTGCCGTTCAAATCTACGAATGGGTACGCGCATACGTGCGGGCATGATATTCACACGACATTCATGCTGGGAGCGGCCAAGCTATTAAAGGAAAAAGAAAATGAAATTAATGGAACAGTCAAAATTATGTTTCAGCCGGCCGAGGAAATTGGAGCAGGAGCGAAGGACATGGCGGCTAACGGTTTACTAGAGAATCCGAAGGTCGATGCAGCACTTGCTCTTCACGTCACCCCAGATTTAGAAGTTGGAAAGTTTGGTTATAAACCAGGTACGGCTGCTTCATCATTAGATGGATTTTTCCTAAAGGTACAAGGAAAAGGCGGACATAGTTCTGAACCTCAAAAAGCGATCGATCCATTGATGATCGTGAATGCGATCTATAATCAAATGAACACATTAGTGGGGAAAGAAATCGATCCAAAAGAAAGAGCCGTTCTTGTTATTGGGAAAATGGGAGGCGGTACGGTAGCTAACATCATTCCTGACACGGCGCATTTAGATGCTACTTTACGTTCATTTAATCCTGAAGTAAGGGATTATTTGTTTAAACGAGTTCAAGAGATCATTGATGCAACGGTAAAAATGATGCGCGGAACGTACGAACTTGAAACGATCTCTACTCCTTCTTTATATAATAATGAAGAATTATGCAAACAAGTGGCTCCGTATGTGAAAGAAGTGATCGGCGAAAACAATTTACAAATTGATGAAGAGCCGTTAGCTGGCACGGAAGATTTCTCATACATTAGCCAACTCGTCCCAACAATGTTTATGTGGGCGGGATCGAATGGATTAGGGGATAAGAATTATCCATTGCACAACCCCAATATCGTCTTGGATGAGGGTGTTCTTCCAATAGGTGCAGCAGTCGTTGCACATAGCGCTATCAGATGGTTGAATGATCATGCTGGCAGCTAATAGATGTTAGGTCCACTTTTTAGGTAATACTTACAGAGTATCTGATAAAAACAGACGTATAGATATGGTCTAATGGGACTTTATTACTTTAATAGATCAACGATCAAAAGCATGTGAAAGAAATCTTATTTGGAGGAGACAGGAACATTGGAAACGAAAAATCTAGAATTAGCGAAACAGCTGCGTCATGAATTGCATCAGCATCCCGAGTTATCCAATCATGAAGTTTGGACAAAACAGCATTTAATCGATTTTCTTAAAGAGCATACAAATCTAGAAATTGTAGATAAAGGCCTTTGGTTCTACGCGGTTTATCGCGCGGGTGAAGGGAAGAAGAACATCGCGTTCCGTGCAGACTTTGACGCGATTCCGATGGAAGAAAAAATCGACATTCCACATGCTTCGCAGTTCTCGGGAATCTCTCATAAATGCGGGCATGACGGCCACTCTGCAAGCCTTGCTGGGTTTGCTCTAGAAATCGACCAGAAGGGTGCCGATAAAAACATCTTCTTCCTCTTCCAGCATGCGGAGGAAACAGGAGACGGAGCTGCTCAGTGTGTTGAGTTTATCGAGGAAAATAATATCGAAGAGATTTTCGCTTATCATAACATGAGCGGCATGCCATTCAAGTCTGTTAACGTCATTGATGGAACAGCTCATTGTGCATCTAAAGGAATGACGATCCGCATGGAAGGTGCTCCTGCCCATGCCAGCCAGCCAGAGGATGGAGCGAATCCTTCTTTCGCTATTGCAAAGGTGATTGATGCTATTCCTGAGTTCATCTCTCCAGAGAACAACAAGGGGATCGTCCTTTGTACGGTTGTTCAAGTAGCCATCGGCGAAAGAGCTTTCGGAGTATCTGCGAGTAAAGGCGACTTGCTTTTAACGATCCGTGCTTTGTATGAAGAAGAATTGGATAAGCTTCAGAAAAACCTTGAAGAGCTTGCGATGGCTCAAGCAGAAAAGTATGGATTAAAAGTAAGCTTCTCCTACAACGATGCTTTTCCTGAAACGGTGAATCATAAGGAAAGCTCTGACAAGATCCGGCAAGTTTGCGAGGCAAAGGGGCTTCCGGTCGTCGAGATGAAAGAAGCGTTCCGTGGTTCTGAAGACTTTGGCCATTATTTGAAGAAGGCGAAAGGTGCGATGTGTTACATCGGAAACGGCGAAGAATATCCTCACGTACACACATATGAGTATGACTTCCGCGATGAACTCATCGAAACGGCCGTTGAGCTTTTCAAAGGACTTGCGGAACAGTAAATCTTGAGAATAAGTTCATTTGTTGAGAGTGACTTTAAAGGGCTTGTCCCTTTAAAGTCACTCTTTGTTGTTTTATACATCTTTTGTGAAGAGCTTAAAAGAAATGAGCTGCTTATGAACAAGATTAATTTATTGACAGGATGGTGTTAGCAATTTTATTATTTAAATGTTAACTAAAATTAAAAAATAGTTTACAAACTAGACGTATGTTTGGCATTTGTAATGATTCGGAATGCATTGGATGGTTAAGGTGTTTGATTAATGTAGATTCCGTGGAAGAACGTTACTTAGCTTTCTAACTTCAAAGCAAACGGATCTTTTGCTTTCAAAAGACAAGCCCGGAGGATCGAAAATATGCAAGAGGAAAAGTATTATAGTGTCAGAATGAGGGCTGCTAAGAATGGGCCTCATGAACATGGCGGAAAACACATATCGGGTGGAGAAATGCTTTCCACCTATAGAGATATAAAATATGCGATGAATGCTTTATTGGAAAAAGGGCTAACTCATTCAAGAGGAAACCCTGATTTTATGCAGGTTCAGTTTGAATTAATTGAAGAGCCAATCAAGCTCATTCAGCCATTACCAATTAAGACAAATAAAGTAGCATCAGTAGAAATGGGACAAGCATTGTCTTGGGAACTGCTGGAGAAGACCGGTATTCCGAGGAAGATCATTGAAAAATCATACAAATATATGACTGAATATTCAAATATTAGAGGGGCGATAGTAGTTGACATTCAGTCAGGTGACCGGATTGATCATAGGCACGAAAAGGGCGTGAGAGTTTCCCGAATGGATTGGTTGAATAATAATTTCGAAAAATGGGCTGCTTACTACAAGATGCCTAACAGTCCGAGAGTGAAGGAGGCGCTTGTGCTTGCGGCCAAGGTGAGTGAACATCCGGCTTCTGTCGCAGAATTATGCTGGTCAGATGATCCGGAATACATAACAGGTTATGTGGCAAGCAAAAAGCTAGGCTATCAACGTATTACAAAACTAAAAGAACATGGAGATGAACAGGGGTGCCGCATCTTTTTTGTTGAAGGTTTAAAAGAGTGGGATTCCTATATCCATTACTTAGAAAAGCAGCCCGTTTTTGTTCAATGGGAGGGAGATAAAGGAGAATCTTGAGAAGGAGAATAGAGGGGATAACAAACGTGAAGCTTGATGAATGGTTAAGTCAGAGGTTAGATAAGACAAAAGAGTCTGGTTTGTATCGCAGGCTGCGAACGATGGATACTTCTTCCCTTCCAGAGATGGTTGCGGATGAAAGGCAGCAAATTGTTTTTTCCTCAAATAATTATTTAGGATTGGCCAATGATGAGCGCTTGATTTATGCAGCGGAAACGATTCTTCATGAATTTGGAGTTGGAAGCAGCGGCTCGAGGTTAACGACAGGCCATACGAAATGGCACCAAAAGCTGGAGGAAAGAATCGCAAGTTTTAAGCAAACGGAAGCAGCCCTTCTGTTTTCAAGCGGCTATTTAGCTAATGTCGGTGTACTGTCTTCGTTGCCTCAAAAAGGGGACGTCATCTTTAGCGACCAACTGAATCATGCGAGTGTGATCGACGGATGCCGATTATCCAAAGCCGATACGGTCATTTATAAACATGTCGATACCGACGATCTTGAAGAGAAATTAAAAGAAGTAGCGTGTGATCGACAGTGTTTTATCGTAACGGATGGCGTATTTAGTATGGATGGTACGATTGCACCGCTCGATAAGATCATGTCACTTGCTGAACGCTATGGAGCATTCGTTATTATTGACGATGCCCATGCAACGGGTGTTTTAGGAGAGAATGGCAGAGGGACAAGCGAGCATTTCGGTGTCACTCCACATATAACGATCGGTACTCTAAGCAAAGCCGTCGGTACGGAAGGAGGATTTGTCTCTGGATCAAAAGTGTTGACTGACTTTTTGCTAAACCATGCTAGAACGTTTATCTTTCAAACTTCGATTTCACCGTGCATCTGTGCAGCTTCATATGCAGCATTGGAGATTATAGAACAGAGTAAAGAACAACGCCAACTGCTGCTTTCAAAAGTAAAACAGGTAAAAACTGGTTTGGAAGAAATGGGTTATGAAGTAAAAGGGGGCGGGACACCGATTATTCCCGTGATCATCGGGGACCCCTATAAAGCTGTTGATTTTGCGAAAAGGCTTCAGCAAGAAGGGATATATGCTCCAGCGATTCGGCCGCCGACCGTGCCGATAGGAGAAAGTCGTATTCGGCTGACGGTTACAACTGACCACAGTTCAAAAGAAATAGATGACTTGTTAACGTCATTTCGTCTAATTGGAAAAGAGCTGAGCATCATTGTATAAATGTTTTTTGTAACAGTAACTGATGCCAGCGATTGAAAATAAGTTGTATATGGGAGGAATAAAATGATAAGCCATCCGAAACAGGAGTTAGAATTTCTGAAAACATTTCCAATTTCCCTTTCTTCTTCTGAGTTTTTAAGCAATCCTTATCCCATTTATGATCAGTTACGTTCCCATTGCCCTATGTATAAGGGGAGTTTATTTAAATATCGAGGCTGGTATGTAACCGGATATGAAGAGGCGGCAAAGATCCTTAAAAACACCAAATTTAAAAATCGTATTCCGCTTCCTCAGACAACCAAAAAATATGAACATCTTAAAAATATTCAAAATGATATGATGCTTTTTAAGAATCAAGATGATCATAAACGCTTACGCATGTTGATTAGTAAAGCATTTACCCCAAATGTTGTGGAAGGTTACCGTCCATATATAGAAGAAACGGTTAACGATCTGCTGGATCGGGTGCAGGCAAGAAAAAGAATGGATATCATTGCAGACTTTGCGTTTCCTTTAGCTAGTCTCATTATAGCTAAAATATTAGGGGTACCGGAAGAAGAGCGCCAGCAATTTAGAGAATGGTCCGTAAGTTTAATCCAAACCATTGACTTTACCCGGTCAAAAAGGACGTTAACAAATGGAAACGACATAACGAAGATATTGCTCGTTTATTTTAAAGAACTTATTCAAAAGAGGAAACAGCTCCTTCAAGATGACCTTATTAGCAGGTTAATCATTGAGGAACAACAAGGAGAGGTGTTAACAGATGAGGAACTGCTGGCGACGTGTATTTTACTTGTGATTGCTGGACACGAAACAACGGTCAATCTGATTAGCAATTCGGTTCTATCCTTATTGAATTATCCGAAGCAATTGATGATGTTAAAGGAAAAGCCAATCTTGATTGAAAGGGCTGTTGAAGAATTTTTACGCTATGACAGTCCGACACAGTTGACAGCCCGTGTGGCATCAGAAGAGATTGAAATGAATGAAGTCACGATTAAAAAAGGAGAGCAAGTATACATCCTGCTAGGGGCCGCTAATCGTGATCCGAAAAAGTTCGATCATCCTAATGTGCTCGATATCACTAGAAATCCCAACCCGCACCTTGCCTTTGGATCTGGCATTCATTTTTGTTTGGGTGCATCATTAGCACGTTTGGAAGCACAAATTGCTATTGGCACGCTCGTGCAGCGAATGGATCATCTCCAAATGGCCGCACCAGAACCGCAATGGAGAAAACTCATTGGGTTTAGGTCGCTAAAAGAATTGCCGGTTACCTTTCACTAAGTGAAGTGATGGAAGGGCCGATACAGCGATGTATAAGATGAAAGGGCGGAAAGATGTGCTTAAATCACTATAAAAATGAAAGGAGGTGGATGTAAAAGAGAACGATCCTTTTGCATCCACCTCCTTTATGTCACTCGCTGCTAAGCTGACCTTGGAGTCCATTATTATTTTAAACAGCTAACACATAACAATAATTTTGTAAGGAGTAGTCTGGGCCGGTATACTTCTGGTAGAAGGGCCATAGATCACGATTAGATTTCGATTTGCGGGATTGTTTGTAAATGCTTGCCCGTTTTGTAATAACATCTGGGTATAGGGGGAAATGTTTAATTTTAATTGGCCATCACTGCTTTCTAATCGGCTGTTAAAATAATCGACTTTCACATTTTGATAAGGTGTATTTTTAGCCATAACAATTGCTCGGAATTGTGGAGGGAATATAAGAGGAACAGCTGCGTCTGCATCATAAAATCCGGTTACCCTATCCCCTGCTTCTATCATTACATGATCTACAAAGTAAGTAGTAGGTTCCACTACGAAATTTACTAAAGAGCCGCGTCCGTTATCTACAGACATTAATTTATAACAGCCGGCGCCTTCATTATTTGATCCTATTGCAAAGTCACTAATCATCGTTACGATCCCGCTAAAAGGTTGAAAATTCATCACTTTTTTACCTCCATCGCTCATGTAACTCATACTTATATAGATTATGCCCTCTTAAGGCTTTGTGTTATCTATCTAAAAGGTTTCCTGCTTGGTCTATTTTGAAATCATTACCACTTTTTTGTTCTCTGCGATACTGGCAGCTGTTATCTTATTCATGATATGGCCGATCTGCTTTTTGCTATCTAAAACCATATCACGTGGTACAAGGTTATTTGAACAAGCCGCAGCGTATATTTCCTCTTTTGCTTCTCATACTAAAGAAACGAAGGAGGGATTATGATGGCAAAACGGACGAAGAAAAATGATGCAGAGCAAAAGAACAAAAAAGGGTTTGACTCTAGCCAAACAGATTCGGAGTTTGGTGAGGAATTTGGCAGTGCGAATGCGAATCGAGCTCATAAAGAAAAGGCGAAAAAAGAAAAAGCTTCTAAGAACCAAGGGAAATGGAACGGTATGCATTGATCGATCGTTATCCATGCTACTAACAAACAGCCTTAACCAGGTATATCTGGTTAAGGCTGTTTGTTATAGATGCAGACTCATCGTCTGCACCACGGAAAGCGAAGCACCTGGAAGGGAAATCAACGGATCAAGTTAATCCGTCTGCTCTATTTGATCAAAGTAACTTGCCACTAGTTGATTGAGCTTATGAAGTTCCTCTTCCCCGAAAGATTCTCGTTCTGCCTGTAAGGACGAAAGAGCGCTTTCCGTTAGGAATTTCCGAGGGCTTTTTGAATGAAGCAGTTCATCTTGTATAAAGTCTAATAACTCGATGCACTTTGTTCCTTCAATCTGATTATTCAGCGCATTTTTCAATACGGATATCGTATGACAAAGTTTCTGCTGAAGAGAGTGATCTGTTTGCTCGCAATCGGGCAGCCAGCCTTCTAAAAACTCAGGAGGAATTAACTGATCGCCTGTTTGTGCAACCTCATGTACAATCTTTACGGCTCGTTCTACACTATAGCGGACTACTCGATGAATGCTGTCATCGGACTCATGAAGCATCACATAATATTTAAGGTTTTGATGTAAAATACCAATGAGCATAATGGAACAGTCTAGTAAATAAGGCTTCTCTCTTTCGCTGAAGATATCTGTAAATCGCCGATACACCCAACGAAGCGACCGCAATTGTCCTTTTTTAATAAATTCTTTAAGATCCTGATCATTCGAAACGAGTACTTCTTCAAAAAGAGGGAGTAGCTTATTTGTTCGGTTCGTTTTCATCTGCAATTCGATTTGTTTAATGAAAATTTCCATATCGGCAGGGTCCTGGCCAATGAGTAATTCATTACGTTCCTTTTCGAGCTGTTTATGAATTGATTTAAAAAGGGCGATTAACAATTCATTCTTAGATGAAAAATAATTATAAAATGTCCCTTTGGATATTCCGCTTACGTTTAAAATATCTTGAATGGATGTCGCTTGAAAACCTTTGTCAATAAATAGTTGATGAGCCATTTTGATGACATGCTGCTTTCTGTCGTTCATATATTATCACCTGAAATTTTAATTGGACTGTGTGTATAAAAGTCATAGTACATTACTTTTAGAATTTATACAAACCCCGTAAATAACAGGTTATTTTTTTATTGCATTCATTGAACTATTGGTATATGATAAGGTTCTGAATGAAACGATGGTACAAAATAATGTACCGAATGTATAGGGGGAGAAATAATGGATGATTCCATAAAAAAGACGAATGGTGCACCGTATGGAATTCTTTCTATCCTAATGATCGGGGCTTTTATTACTTTTTTGAATAATACATTGCTAAATATCGCTCTTCCTTCCATTATGAAGGATTTGAGCGTTGAGCCATCAACGGTACAGTGGCTGACGACTGGCTTTATGCTAGTGAACGGAATATTGATTCCAACTACTGCCTTTTTAATTCAAAAATATTCTGTTAGACATTTGTTTTTAGCGGCTATTAGTTTATTTACACTAGGAACGATTATCGCCGGTTTTGCCCACGTGTTTCCGTTATTATTAGCCGGTAGAATGGTTCAAGCATCTGGATCAGCGATCATGATGCCATTATTAATGAATGTTATGCTAGTGAGCTTTCCAATAGAAAAAAGAGGGACAGCGATGGGGTTTTTCGGTTTAATTATGATGTCTGCCCCAGCAATAGGCCCGACATTGTCTGGGTGGATTATTGAACATTACGACTGGAGAATGCTTTTCCACTTCATCACACCGATTGCAGTCATTGTTCTATTGATTGGCTTTTTCCTGCTTAAGGATAAAAAAGAGAAGGTGGATCTTCATCTTGATTTCTTTTCTCTTCTATTATCAAGTGTGGGGTTTGGCGGTTTGCTGTACGGATTTAGTTCAGCGGGCAGTAAAGGCTGGGATAGCCCGCAAGTATATGCAACGATCATCGTTGGTGTGATTTCATTAGTGTGGTTTATTGTGCGCCAATCAAAGCTTGAGCGGCCAATGCTTAACTTTGGTGTGTTTAAATACCCGATGTTTGCTTTATCATCGTCTATTTCTATGGTTCTTAATATGGCGATGTTTTCTGGAATGTTGTTACTTCCTATTTATGTTCAAACGATTCGCGGGATATCACCGCTCGACGCGGGGCTTATGATGCTCCCAGGAGCGATTGTCCTGTCTCTTATGTCACCGATTACGGGTAAATTATTTGATAAGGTTGGCGGAAGAATACTTGCTGTCATCGGTTTAGCTATTACAGTGGTCACGACATATTATTTCAGTAAACTCTCATTAGATACTACTTATAATCATTTAGTGATTTTAAATGCTGTGCGGATGCTCGGAATATCGATGGTGATGATGCCGGTTTCTACAAACGGGTTAAATCAACTGCCAGCCCGCTTCTATCCACACGGTACAGCGATGAATAATACGTTAAACCAGGTGGCCGGAGCTATTGGTACAGCGCTGCTCGTTACGCTTATGTCTAATCGTACGGAAACACATGCTGCAGAATTGGCAGATGCTGCTATGAAGCATGCAGCAGGACAGCCGTCAGCAGCCGCTGTAGCTGAAATGAAACAACAAATTGCGATGAAGGCGATGTTAGAGGGAATTAATGACGCTTTCCTTGCGGCGACCTTTATTGCTGCTGTCGCGTTTGTTCTTGCTTTCTTTATTAAACGGGCGAAACAAGCGGAAGAACCATTAGAAGGAAAACCAACCGATAAGGAAATGACCGCCAAATTGGTGGAGAATTAAGCTTTTAAAAAGTAAAGGGTGTCCCAAAAGTATAACTTTTAGGGGCATCTTTTTTTTGGAAAGAAGTGCTCTCATACATGTAAAAGCCCATGACGCATATTTCTATTTTCAGTGCGAATTGAACAAAGTGCCCCTAAACGCTTAACAATCTACTTGTAATGAATTATAATTTTCAGATATTAACATATTGATGACCAACAAAGAAAAAGAAGTGGAAATCGAAATGGCGAAAGAATAATGATGGAATCAATCGTTACAAGTTTCATTGAAAAGAGGGATGGAAAATGGTACGTGTAGGAGTAGTAGGGACAAACTGGATTACAGATCATTTACTAGATGCCGCTAAATTTGTAGAAAATTTTGAGTTGGCGGCTGTTTATTCAAGAACGAGTGAAAGAGCGAAGGAGTTTGCGGATAAATACGGTGCGCAACATACGTTTACTAACCTTGAGGAAATGGCAGAAAGTCCTTTAATCGATGCTGTATATATTGCTACACCGAATTGTTATCACGAAGAACAAGCTATTTTGTTTTTACAAAATGGCAAACATGTTTTATGCGAAAAACCATTAGCGGCGAATGCAGAAGAAGTAAAGAGAATGATTGAAGCAGCCAAAAAGCATAACGTTCTGCTGATGGAAGCCATGAAATCTACGCTGCTGCCCAATTTTAAAGTTATTCAGGAAAACTTACATAAAATTGGTCCTGTTCGTAAATTCTTTTCAAGCTACTGTCAGTACTCATCCCGTTACGATAAGTATAAAGAAGGAATTATCCTTAACGCTTTTAATCCGGTCTATGCCAATGGTTCGTTAATGGATCTCGGTACATACTGCTTATATCCGTTAATTGTGTTGTTTGGAGAGCCAAAGGGAATACAGGCAACGAGCGTGATGCTAGAATCAGGAGTAGATGGTGAAGGCAGCGTCTTATTGCAATATGATGATAAAGAAGCGGTCGTTATGTATTCAAAAATAAGCAACTCTCATCTGCCCAGCGAAATTCAAGGGGAGAATGGAAGCTTAATTATTGATAAATTACATACGGCTGAACGAGTAGAGGTTCGATACAATGATGGCACTGTTGAACACTTAACAGTTGAACAGCCATATCCTACGATGTATTACGAAGTAAACGAATTCGTGGAATTAATAGTGAATGGAAAAACAGAGTCTGACGTCAATTCTTACCACCATTCTTACGAAACGATGAAGGTGATGGATGAAGTAAGAAAGATCATTGGCCTCGTTTATCCAAGCGATCAAAAAAACAAGTAATTGGAGACTGTTTAATCAAAAGGTGATGTTCATGATTATAGTTGATTGGAGCGGAAGGCAAGTGCCTCAGCGGAAATCAACATGGGAGTGTAGCAAAGCTGATAAAAAAGAAAAGGGAGTGGCTAAGATGTTATTAGTGATTGATTCAGCTAATGTAGAGGAGATTAAAGAACTTGTTGAATATTATCCGGTAGATGGAGTGACGACAAATCCGAGTATTATTGTAAAGGAAAAGAAAGGCTTTGTAGAGTTACTCGGGGAAATTAGAGAAGCGATCGGAAATGAAAGAGAATTATTCGTTCAAACACTTACGTTTAAAGCAGAAGAAATGGTGGAAGAAGCGAAGCATATACGCGAAACAGTACAGGGAAACGTAGTCATTAAAATACCCGTTACACATGAAGGAATCAAGGCGATTAAGGCATTGAAAGCTGAAGGAATCCGGACGATGGCTACGACGATCTACACGCCTTTACAAGGATACCTTGCTGCGAAAGCGGGCGCTTCGTATGTCACACCATATGTAAATCGAATCGACAATCTTGCAGGGAACGGTGTGAATGTTGTTAAAGAGATGATCCAAATGCTAGAGAAGCATCAACTGAACAGTCAAGTGCTGGCAGCGAGCTTTAAAAATGTGCAGCAAGTGCATGATGTTTGCCTGTATGGAGTGCATGGTGTGACAGCAGCACCTGCTATTATCAAGGACTTTCTAGCACATCCGGCAACGGAAGCAAATGTGAAAGTCTTTAGTGAGGATTGGCAAAAAGCGTACGGTGAGAAGAGCGTCATTACTACAACGACAATAAGAATGTAAGATGATTAAACGATAAAAGGAAGAGGCTGACCCGTTTTGGAGCAGTCTCTTCCTTTTTTGATGCGCCGTTGATTAAATTTCGATAATGATAGGGAGAATCATTGGCTTTCTCCTCGTTTGCCCGTACAAATATTTTCCTACTGATTTTTTGATGTTTTGTTTCATGACATTCCACTGGTGTATGTTTGCTTCCTGTAAATCGTTCACGCTTTTTTTTACAAGACGATTGACCTCTTTAAGCAGATCATCTGAATTCCTTGCATATACAAAACCGCGGGAAATCGTATCAGGGCCTGAAACAATCTTCTTGTCCGTTTTACTAATGGTTATGACGATAACTAGCATACCGTCTTCGGAAAGCTGTCGGCGGTCTCGTAAAATAATGTCCCCAACGTCCCCGACACCCATTCCGTCAACGTACGTATCACCCGCTGGAATCTTCCGTGTTTGACGGGCTGTCGAGTCTTCAATATCGATGACATCTCCATTTTGAATGATAAATGTGTTTCCTTTTTCTACCCCAACCGATTCGGCTAACAATCGGTGATGGTGCAGCATTCTGAATTCACCGTGAATGGGAATAAAGTATTTCGGTTTCATTAATGTCAGCATGAGTTTTAAGTCTTCCTGATAGCCATGTCCGGAAACGTGCATGCCTGTTGAACTGCCAGAGCCATAAATCACTTTAGCACCCAGTTGAAATAAGTTGTCGATGATTCGTGAAACATCACGTTCGTTTCCTGGTATTGGAGAAGCAGCTAAAATAACGGTGTCACCAGGTAAAATGGATGTATCCCGATAGTTTCCGCTTGCCAGACGGGCGAGGGCAGCCATTGGCTCTCCCTGGCTTCCTGTGCAAAGGACAGCGACCCTTTCTGGATCCATTCCATCAATTTCATGCGCCTCGATCATCATGTTATCGGGTACATTTAAATAACCCCGTTCTATCGCAACAGATACAACGTTCACCATGCTTCGGCCGAGCAGTGCAAGCTTGCGGTTGGTCTTTTGGGCAGAATGGATGACTTGCTGCACACGATTCACGTTGGAGGCGAAGGTGGAAACGATCACTTTCCCCTGCGCTTTCATAAAGGCTTCATCCATATGATCGCCTACGATCCGCTCGGTAGGTGTTAAACCAGTCCGTTCGGCATTCGTACTTTCGGATAATAACAATAAGACACCTTGCTCGCCGATATCAGCCATTTTATGAATATCCGAACGCTGTTCATTTACTGGCGTTAAATCAAACTTGAAGTCGCCTGTGTGGACAACGTTCCCTTCAGGCGTATGAAAGACAATGCCTAGACAATCGGGAATGCTGTGGCTCGTTCTGAAGAAAGAAACCCCGATCTCTCCTAATTCTAGTTTGGAATCTGAGTCAACCTGAACGAGTTTCGTATCCCTCATAAGCCGATGTTCTTCTAATTTTAATTCGATTAAACCTAGTGTGAAACGAGTAGCATAGATGGGTACATTTAATTTCCTTAAGAAGTAAGGGATACCGCCTATATGATCCTCGTGCCCATGTGTCACGATCAAAGCCCGGACTTTCTCCTTGTTTTCTTCTAAATAGGTAACATCAGGAATAATTAAGTCGATACCTAACAAAGTCTCATCCGGAAACTTACCGCCGCAGTCGATGATAATAATGTCGTTAGAATATTGGACTGCGTACATGTTTTTGCCAATTTCATTGATGCCGCCTAAGGCGAAAATGGATAATGTTTGATCATTGGTTTTCAATTTGTAAATCCTCCTAACGCCGACTAAATACTTTTATTATTCCCGTTCATCTTTTTTTTATTTAATTTGAGTCATTCACAGAATTAGAAAGGTTCCTTGACATTTATCTATTGCTCTATTATGATATAAATATAAAATCAATATTCCTTTTAAGGGGAGTAGCTTTTACAGCAAAGTCGTCATTACAGAGTAAATTGCTCTCGGCTTTGTTGGCAACGATGACTGTTGTTAGCAAGACCTTACCAACTGGTAGAGGTCTTTTTTATTGTTAAGTCCTATACCAGGGGTGGTATAGGGCCTTTTGGTTTATTTGTCACTATGTATCAGCGGCAAATCAGATGTATATAGCAAGGAGGTGCAGCATAATGAGAAAACACTTATCATTTCATCAATTAATTGAAAAGAATAAGGAAGAGATGATGAAAGATCGATTTATGATGGAAAAAATCGAAACGAAATTAGACAAAAAGCATACAGACTCCGAGAAAAAGAAGCAGCTTGTACGAACATTCATTAAATAATAAGCTATGTTAATGACTATTGTTGATTGAAGCGTCTGCAGTGGAAATCAACAGGGGAGCTTAACAAAGCCAAATAATAAAAAGATAAAATGGAGGATTTCATATGTTGAAAAAAATCATTGCATCTCTATTAGTTTGTGGTTTGTTCTTTGCACCTATCGGAAATCTAGTGGATCAGAACCCTCACGTGGCGAGCGCAAAGTCGTACAAATCTGGGAAAAAGTCTTTTAACTCAACAAAGAGTAACAGCCCATCGCTTTTTAAAAAAGATAACGATAAACAAAAATCAACAACTAATTACTCAAAAAAATCAACCGCAGCAAAATCTAATAAAGGCGGTCTTTTAAAAGGATTATTTATCGGTGGACTAGCTGGCATGTTACTTGGAGGTTTAATCGGTAATCTTGGTATTTTAGGTTCTATCCTAGGATTTATCATTAATATGATGGCCATTGTGGCATTAGTGATGATTATTCGTGCGATCTTTACTGCGTTGAAAAGAAAACGGAGAGAAGAGAACACATGGGAGAGATAAAAGTTTCTGAACAAGAGATTATCAATGCCCTCTGTTTGCATATAGCTGACAAAAGGCAAATTTCTCCTCATGAAGTGGAAATTGAGTTAATGTTTGATGATGACTATGGCTTTTCAGCTGAAGCTCATGTATCAGGGCGCAAGCAAATTTTAATTACGGCCAATATTATCGAGGCTCTTCGCTTTTGGCTTGATACAGAAATGGGCATGGATCCGTTTGCGGCAGGGGTTGAATTAGTTCTCGATGATCATGAAGGGATTATTGCTTTTATTAGATAGTCTATGTTAATGATTAATGTTAATTTTGCCGCTATGTTGATTGGAGTGAAGGGTGCGAGATTCCTGTAGGAAAAGCGTTTCCACGGGAGGCTCCGCAGAAGCGACAGTGATGAGGAGGCTCCCGGATCGCCCGCAGCGGAAATCAACGGGTAAGTTTAACAGAGCCATTAGATAAGATAGATGAAGAAGTAATAGTAAGATGTGTCCCTCACTGTACAAAAGAAAGCGGTGAGGGGCTTTGTTTTTTCAGCAATTAATTTCACCTGGAAAATGCTATAATAAAGGGCGCATAACGAGTAGTGAAGTGGAAACGGCAGGCTTTGAAGTGATTCATGATGCACCAAGTCTATAAGGGGAAAGATACATAAACGGTGAAAAGGGAGATGTTACGTATGTCTTATTCAATTCAAATGGTTAGAAAAAGTGAGCAAGTATCCAATGAATGGTCGGGGGGAGTAACGACTCAACTTGCGATTTATCCAGAACATGCGGATTATAGCAAACGTGACTTTAAATGGAGAATGAGTTCAGCAATGGTAGAAGTGGAAGAGTCCGTGTTTACCCCGCTCCCTGGTATTTGGAGATTAATTATGGTCGTTGACGGGGAAATGACTCTTGAACACGAAGGGCATCACCGCATCCATTTAAAGCCTTATGAACAGGATAGCTTTAGCGGGGGATGGACCACTCGAAGCGCTGGCAAGGTGAGAGACTTCAATCTTATGTTAGCCGAGGGATGCAGCGGCGAACTTAAAGCCATGAATATAGGAGAGGAAGTTCATCACGAAGAATTAAGTGATCAACATACTGATTTTCTTCAAGCTGTCCATGCTTTTTATTGTACGAATGGACATGTGAACATGGTCATCGATGAGAAGGATTCTATTGAGTTAGCCGAAGGTGACTTGATTATATTAAACAGAGAAAACCTAGAAAAAAACATACATGTCAAGCTATTAAGCAACAGCGAAAGCGGTGCGAATGTGATAAGAGCGAGTGCATTATTTTGATGATAGGATAGTGTCTGGGTGTTTGCTTATCTTCTTATTTAAACTATGGTAAAATGAATGAACAAAAAATGGATAAAGCAGAAGGTTTTGAAGGACGGAGAGTGTAATGGATATGAAATCAATAACGATTGAAAATATAGTTCGCAGGTTTTCACTAGAAGTATTATCTGGAGAAGATCAACTGCATCGAACGATTACAAAAGCGCAGACACATCGTCCGGGACTAGAGTTTATCGACTACTTTGACTTCTTTCCAATGGAACACGTTCAAGTGCTTGGCCACAATGAAATTAATTATTTACGGACGTTGAGTGATAGTGAACGCAAGACAAGAATGGGCAATATCGTTAAATACAATCCCCCTTGTATTATCGTGACAGACCATCAGGAAAAACCTGAACATTTGACTCAATACTGTAAGGAGGAGCAAATCCCCTTGCTGCGTACGCGCGAGTCCACTCATGAATTCATTGCGAAACTGGAAGCGTATATGCGAAAAACGCTCGCACCGGAAATTGCGGTGCACGGTGTTTGTGTCAATGTTTCTGGAATGGGTATTTTACTGCGCGGCAAATCGGGTGTAGGTAAAAGTGAGACGGCGCATACATTAATCGGCAGAGGGCATCGTTTAGTGGCTGATGATATCGTCGTGCTGAAGAAACTTAGCCCGCAGACTCTTCTAGGGACCCATAACGAAACGAATAAAGAATTCCTCGCCTTGCGCAGCGTAGGATTGTTGAATGTAGTGCGCCTATATGGGAGAAAAGCATTTCAAGATGAGACGCGCATTGCGCTTGATATTGAATTAACGAAGTGGAAGGAAAATTCTCTGAACAACGAATTAGAGATTGAAACGAAATTTAAGGAATATATGGATGTTCGAATTCCTCATATTCAGATTCAGCTTCAGCCTGGCCGTGATGTGGCAGGGTTAATTGAAGCCGCAGCAAATAACTGGTATTTGCAGCAGCAAGGATATAGTGCTGCGGAAGAATTCATGAAACGGCTCGAATCAGATCTCTCCAATCAATAACCATTTGTGTGATTGATTGGAGAGAAGAAAGAAGTATGTCTTTACGTATAAAAATGAAGTTCCAATGTATAGCGGTGCTGTAAAGTGCCTGTACCGCTTTTAATGTTTGGAAGCGCTGCCAAGTGTTGAGATGAGTTGTGTTGTTCTCCTGTTTGCACTTTAGGCAGACAGAGGAGGGGAATGAGCCGCTCAAGAAACCTGTTTCTGTAGTTATGGGTGTTCCAGCAATGCTGCGAACTGTTGAAGGGTAGTGGAGTAAGAAATTCGCACCCGCTGCATGAGCAGTCTTTCGTTTTGCTGGCCTTTCTCAATAAAGAGTCCGGGTTTTGTTGCCGTAGCGTAATGATAATATTTCTTTGTTTCTTCCACGACCGTGTCGTCAAAGTGGCCGAATGGATAGGCGATAGCAATGACAGGTTTGCCTGTTATTTGTTCGATTTTTTGTTTGGAGTCATACAATTCTTCTCTGTAATTTGTCGTTTTAGTAAGATCGGCATGGGTCATCGTATGCGACTGTACAGAGAAAATGCCGGAGTTGACCATTTCTTTTAGATTCTCGGTAGACAGCCAAGGAGGTCCTCCATCTATTCGAGCGGCAATGACATATTCAGTAGCAGCCGGCTGGAAATGGTCGTCCTTCAATGTTTGAAGAATTCGAAACGCAGTCATATTGTTTTTCATTCCATCATCAAAGGTAACGAATACGGGTTTGTTCACTTTGTTTACGTCCTTCCATCGTTCAAAGGTAAGGAGCGTATACCCGTTATCCTTTAAATACCTCATTTGTGCCTCAAAGTTAGCAGGTGTTACGAATAACCCTTTCAGCCCCGTCCCTTTATACTCATCCACGGCATGATACATCAAAATGGGCACCCGTTGCTGAAAGGTTAACGTGCTGCGAGCGAGCAGCTCCTGTTTGCCATTCTTATGTATGCTGTATGCCTCTACTTGATATTCACCGCGCTGAGAGCGAAACTCTTTTATATCAAATAGGAAAGCAAAGTTAGTGTCTTTACTTTTTGCAGAGAACTTTTTCATACTTGCTGGTCCATCTGCTGTCCGCCAAATATGATAAGCGATTTCTGAAACATCTTCCGTGCGATCCGTTGTAGTGATGATAGTGGATGTAGCGTGATAGGCATGAGAAGTGATTGAAATAGTTGCTTTGGGCTCGAATGATGAAGTTTTTTTATGTCTTTCATCTTTCTTTATGTTTGAATCTGCTGTGTGTGAAGAAGGATGAGTGTTGCTTGTTTCAAGTGGTGCAGCCGCTGGATGTTCCGTTTTCACCTGGGTCTCCGACGCCTTGGATTGACATCCTATAAGAAGTAAAGCGGCAAAAAGAATGATCATTGATAACCTATTCATTTTATCCATCCTTCAATCCTAATTCTGATCAACATACCTCTTTGGATATTGCCGGTAAACTTGGTGGGAGTATTTGAATAATCACTTGTTTATAGCTTTTTATGTTTTCTCAACAGCAGACTGACTAGAACCTAGCTCCCTTTTGCTGCCGTGAAGAAAATAACGCAGTGTTTGACAATCAAGCCTTAAATCGGCCCCCATTGTCAAACACCGTTGCTCTATTCCCCGCCAATATCGCTGAACACTCCGTTTTTTATGATCTAAGATTGATCATCCTCTGGTACTCGATTTTTAAATGCTTCGTACGTTGCGATATCGTTAATTTGTTCGAGCTGCTGACTTTGTTCTTTTGGCCCACTTATTTTACTTTGTGGATAGTTTCCGGGATTTCCTTTTTCTTTGTGACTAAAGCTTTTACCACGGCCCATATATAATCTCTCCTTTCGATTGTTACTTTTTTAGTTTTCACCACAGCAAAAAAAATATCCTATCTAACTAATGGAGCGATAACGTCAGCTAAGCTTAGAAGTTCTGCCTAACGATTTTAAATGAATGAACTAACGCTATAAGAAGAACCTATCTCAAAAGGGTCTGACTTACTCGGTATATCTTCTATTGCTGATGTGCGGTCTGACACTTTCGTTCAAACGATCATTTGGGAAAGAGAGTGAGAAAACATGAAGGTCACGGATGTACTCGTTCAGTGTTTAGAGAACGAGGGAGTCGAATATGTTTTTGGGATTCCTGGTAAAGAAACGCTTGATCTTGTCGATTCTTTGTCAAAATCAACACAAATTCAATTCGTGAATGTACGGCATGAACAAGGTGCCGCGTTTATGGCAGATGTATATGGGAGGCTTTCTAATAAGACCGGAGTGTGTTTAGCAACACTAGGACCCGGTGCTTTGAATTTGTTGACGGGTCTAGCAAGTGCGAAGCTAGATCATTCACCAGTTGTCGCGTTAACAGGACAGGCTGCTTTTGAGAGACAGCATAAAGAATCCCATCAATACATGAACATGATGAGAATATTTGAGCCGGCTGTAAAATGGTGCACTCAAATCAAAGATTCACAAACCACCCCAGAACTCATTCGAAAAGCTTTTAAAATCGCCAAAATGGAGAAGCCGGGATCGGTAGTCGTGGAATTGCCGGAAAACTTAGCCTCACAAGTCATCCCAAATAAGCCGTTGCCAGTTAGGCCAGTTTCGATAAGTATTCCTATAATGGAGGAGATGCAGACGGCTCAAACGCTGATTCGCCAATATAAAAAGCCGTTTATCCTTGTAGGGAATGGGGTGATGAGGCAAGAAGCTGATGCCGAACTTCAAATCTTTGCTGAACAGCTTCAATCGCCTGTTACGCATAGCTTTATGGCCAAAGGGGTGCTGCCTAAAAATCATCCGCTTAATTTTTTCACGTTTGGATTTAATGAAAAAGATGAAGTGTTAGCTGGTATAAAGGAAGCTGATTTGCTTATTGTCATTGGATTGGATTTCGTCGAGAAACTGCCGAAGGAATGGAATAAACAGAAACTGCCGATTTTACATATCGATGCTTCTCCAGCAGAAACAGGCGAATATTATCCCGTACAAGCAGAGTTGGTTGGAAATATAAAGCACACACTTCAAGCGTTGAATCACCTTGATCTTCCATCTAAAGCATGGGTTCCTTTTATGAATCTCAGGGAACAAATACAGCAGTCTTATCAAATGGAGGAGAGGGAGGCGGATGTCAGCTCCCTGCCGCTGACGATCGAGAATGTGCTGCACATAATTGAAAAACATTCTTCAGAGAACACTATTATGATTTCCGATGTAGGTGCCCATAAGGTGTCGATCGCCCGCACATATCAGCCAAAGCGGCCGAATGGACTCATTATATCCAATGGGCTCGCTTCTATGGGAATTGCTTTACCGGGCTCAATCGGCGCTAAATTGGCTTGCCCTCATAACCAGGTGATTTGTATTACCGGGGATGGGGGAGTATTAATGAATATTTCCGAAATAGAAACGGCCAAACGTCTAGGGCTCTCATTTGTTATCATCGTTCTAAATGACTCTATGTTGAAACTCGAACAGGAAACAATGGATAAAATGTTCGGAGAAAGCTATGGAGTCACATTTCAGAATCCAGATTTTGTCCAGCTGGCAGAGAGTTTCGGAATTAAAGGGAGACGGTCCGCCCATTTAGTTGAATTTGAAAATGAGTTAAAAGATTTCCTAGAATCATCAGGTGGGATTGTACTTATTGATGTTCTTATTCAAAACTGACTTTCTTTTCACTTCATTGTAATGAGGACGATCCTTCTTTGAATATCTAGAAATAGGGGATATTTCTAGAGGAGGGGACATTATGCATCGTCCTGATACGATTCAGCGCATGATCAGACCTCAAGATATTTTGGTGCCGTCGGGATATAAGGTTGAAGTGTTTGCCGAGGGGCTTATGACCCCGATTAACTTAACGTTTACTGATCAGGGAGAAATGTTAGTCGCAGATGCCGGTATTGCTTCAGGAAGCGGGAAGGTGCTCAAGCTTACTTCAAGGGGAATGAAAGTAATAGCTGAAGGATTCAAGCCGCCGCTTACAGGCATTACCTATTATAAGGGAGATATTTACGTAGCACACCGTGGATTTATTACTGTGGTAAAAAGTGATGGGTCTAAGAAAGACATTATTTCAGGTTTGCCAAGTTTTGGCGATCATCATAACAATCGAGTGATTTTTGGTCCCGATGGCAAAATGTATTTTGGACAGGGAACGGCTACGAATTCAGGTGTCGTTGGTGAAGATAATAGCCGCTGGGTGAAGCAATATCCGTTCTTTCATGACTATCCTGGTTTGCTTATTCCGTTAATTGGAGAAAACTTTAGAACAAAAAATATTTTATCCGAACGTCCAGGCGAAGAGGCTTGGACGGGGGCATATTCGCCTTTTGGTGTTCCTTCTTATAGAGGGGAATATGTGAAAGGAATTGTGATGGCAAGCGGGAGTATTTTGAGAGCCAATCGGGATGGATCCCAGATTGAATTAGTTGCCTGGGGGCTCAGGAACCCATTTCGTTTAAAGTTTGACCGTCATCATCGTCTGTTTTGTGCCAATCATGGCATTGATGTTCGGGGAAGCCGGCCGGTTGCTAATTCCCCGGATGAGTTTCAATGGATTAGGCAAGGAACATGGTATGGCTGGCCAGACTATACTGGAGGGCTCCCTGTCACAAACCCAATGTTTAAACCAGAAGGAAAACCGCAGCCGGCCTTTTTGCTTGCGGAGCACCCCATGCAGCCGCCAAAACCTATAGCTGTCTTTGCTCCACATTCAGCTGCTATGGGGTTTGATTTCAACTATGATTCTTCTTTTGGTCCTGTTGGAGAGGCGTTTATTGCTGAGTTTGGAAGTGAAGCACCGGGGACAACGGGCGGTCAACCTGCACCTAGAGTGGGGCATCGTGTATCGAGAATCAATCCTGAAACAGGAAAAGTGACGACGTTTGCTATCAATAAGACAGGACTTGCAGCTTTTGCAACAGGAGGAGGAGGCTTAGAAAGACCAATTGATGTAACATTTGGAAAGAAAAATGACATGTATATTACCGATTTTGGCATCTTTAAGCCGCCTGGAAGAGCTGAAATTGTGATTCCAAATACAGGGGTCATTTGGAAAGTCACGAGGCAATAATCGTTTTTAATCTTTTTAAATAGAGCAAGCCAGCTTCGACCCAAATCCAGCTGTAAAAGAAGGAAAATAAAAAAATGCATCCAAAGACAGGGTAAGAAAAGGTACCGGAAACAGAAGGACCTAGTACAGGAAATTTGAAGCCGTACAGTAAAATGGCTATGCCAGCCGTTAACAGACTGGCACCGCTTATAATAATACTTAGCCTTTTTTTGAAAAAATAAAAAGAAGCTCCGATCCCTAGTCCTAACAATCCTGTTGTAAAAGGGAAAACAATGAGTTCGCTTGGCTGAAGTATGAGAAGCAATAGATTCGCGAGTAGATAAGCAATACATCCGAGGCCAATCGAAAGCATGGAACAAAGAAGAAGAGGAGCGGTCGCTAATGGGCTAATCAAATACCCGATAATCGGTAACATTCCTCCAGCGGCTTGAAAAAGTGCCGCCAAACTAGCGAAAACAGCCCCCAAAACAAGGTGTTTTGTTCTAGATAGTCGATGGAAAGCGACTCGAGTCGGTTGGATCTCATCTGAAACGGCTGTAAAAAAATACATGGCTGCTCCCTCACTTTCGGGGGACGGATTTTTGATTAGCTTATGAGGGAAGAAGTAAAATATGCCGCCAATTAACAGTGTTCTTTAAAACCTCGCTTGAATATACTGAATAACAACATGAGTGAATACTGAAATCCGGAAAGAGGGATCGTATGATTCAGTTATCAGGGATGCCCTTCCAGCAAAGTAACATGTGGCCGCCCGGCAGCATTGAAAATATCATCGTCCAACAAATGATTGAAGATCCAATTGTGTATTCGTATCAATCGTTTGATGAATTATCGTTTGAACTTGAGCTGCGAAAAAATATCATATTAAGTGCAAGAGCCCTTAATCAAAGCAATCCGCAGTTTGCAGTATTTGCCAATGCCCGTTCCAATCCGCAATACTGGTATTTAACGAGTATCGGCGGATTCCGGCTCAGACCAGATGTAAGGCCGTCTGATGCGATTCGAGATATTTACATGAATAGTTCACAATATGCCTTTGAATGCGCTACGGCTATGCTTATTATCTATTATCATGCCGTTTTAAACGTTATGGGTGAATTCTTATTTAACCAATTGTTCCAAGGAATCTATCTGTACAGCTGGCATGCTGATCCTGATCTTGGCATTACATCAAAGTACACGGAACGTTTTTTACCTGGGGATATTGCTTATTTTAAAAATCCAGATTTTAATCCAGAGGCCCCTCAGTGGCGGGGAGAAAATGCTGTTATCCTTGAGGACGGCACTTATTTTGGACATGGGATAGGAATAGGAACAGCGGAACAAATCATTGGTGCCCTGAACCAAGGGAGAATACCAGGGAGCGTTCAATCAGCTTATTTGACAAATCTTGTGGTCAGGCCTTCTTTTGAATATTTAGCGAGAATTTCTAAGATGCAGCGAGATGAGTGGCCGCAAAAGTCTACAGCAGCCATCATTCAGCATAATAAAAGCTCCATCCCATATGACCAGTATGTCTTCTTGTTAAATCTAGTGTATAAGAATAAGAAGATTTCCTAAAAGTTCGTCTCTAGTTTGTTTTCAAGGAAATTAAGCATCATGTACTGATCAAAAGGCTTTCGGTCGTCCTAGACCTGTCTATTAAAGAGTGTGCTATAAGAATCATATGATTTTGAAAAAAAATACAAATTTGCCTCCTTAAACCTCATTTGTAAGTAAAGTGTTTTATTTTTAGTTTAATTGTATTAAAATGGTAACTGAGGTTTTTGAAAAGGAGGACGCTTCAAATGAAAAAAATAATCTCTTGTTTTTTAGTTTTAGCACTCGTGTTCGGATCACTATCGTCTGCAGCTTTACAATCTGACTCTCACGTCAGCGCTGCTGCAAAAGTTCCTAAGGGATATAAATCTATTTCAAAAAGCTACTCAGGAGCAATTGTTCATAAAGTCTTAACTGATAAGCAAGCGCGGTGGTCTCAAGACAATTATTACGTTTATATGAAACCTAAAGAGGCTAGAGCATTTGCCGGCAGATTGGAGATGTCTGCTAAAAAGCAGGTAGCATGGTATTTTGCTTCTATATTTGCAGGGCCTTATGGTGCTATATTAAGCGGCGGTGTACTAGCGGCAAGTTTAAACCGGAGTGCGATCGCCAATGATATAAGAGCTCAATCTGAAAAGGGACCTGTAAAATTAGTGATTATAAAGAATCGCTATAATACAATGACAGGAAATGTGAAAGCTTGGGATGGTAAATACGTAGATGTTAAGAGCAGTAAAATAGAAAAATATAAATCAATTGAATATTTAAAGCCGAAGAAGAAATAAAGTTTGTATGTAGATTTCATGTATAGGCTATGGGAAAAAGGGAGGCGGTCATCGGCCTCTCTTTTTGCATGTGTTCAGCCAGCTGCATCAAATTCACAAAAACAGAGGGGCGAAGCAC
This sequence comes from Bacillus lumedeiriae, assembly GCF_044891285.1. Lineage (NCBI taxonomy): Bacteria > Bacillati > Bacillota > Bacilli > Caryophanales > Bacillaceae > Bacillus > Bacillus lumedeiriae. The sequence goes on along the minus strand of NZ_JAUIYO010000006.1, from coordinate 71,476 downwards.
CTCTGGTAAATGACTAAACAATTGTCAGCTTTTGTCGATAAATAGAAAGTGATTTATTTTTTAAAGCTGTGGAGGGAAGTTTGTGAATTTAAAAAGTAAGCTTATCGTTTTGTTTATTGTTATAGCACTTATAACCAGCATACCTATAACAATTCTCGGTCTAAGAAGTGTAGAACAACAGGCTGCTCAGAGAATTAACGCTAAATTATCAGGGACAGTAGATGCAGCTGCCAATGAGTTGAATGGCTGGATTGAGAGCAATACAAAAGTAGTCGAGACGATAGGTACAGTCATTCAAGATGCGGTGCCAAAGGAGGAAGTGACGAGTGCTCACTTGCAGGCATTCCAAAAAGACTCCAATGCTCAAAATATTTCTGCGCTCTTCGCCGGCTTTGAAGACGGGACATTTGTTGATGGATCCGGATGGGTGCCCGACAAAGGGTATGATGCCAGAACAAGACCATGGTATGAGGAAACGAAAAAATCAGGTGAACTTGGCTATTCCGACCCTTATTTAGAAAAGGTAACAAATTCATCTACGATATCCATTAGTGTACCGTTGGTGAATAAAAATGGCGGTTTTACAGGTGTTGTTGCGGGAGAAGTAAATTTATCCACTATTACAGATGGACTTAAAAAAATCAATCTGGATGGAGATGGCTACGCGATGCTTCTCGATAAGAATGGCACCATTCTTAGTCATCCTAATGAGAAACTGTTTAATAAGAACTTGTCGGACAATCCTGACTTGAAATCAGTAATTGTTGAGATGCTGGCTAACGATTCTGGACAAGCAGAGTACGTCTATCAAAACGAAAAAAGATTGATGATGTACAAAAAGATTCCAAGCACTGGCTGGATTGTGGCGGCCTCTGTCTCTAAAGATGCGGCTTATAAAGACTTTTATTCGCTGCGAAGCCAGTATGTACTGATGAGTATAGGAACCTTGGTTATTGTCGGTTTTCTTGCTTTTATCATCGCAGGAAGAATGGTAAAGCCGCTGATCAGACTGAAAGATACATCTCAAAAAATGTCTCAAGGTGATTTAACTGTCCAAGTCGATGTGACAGGAAAAGATGAAATAGCGGATTTAGGGCATTCGTTTAACATGATGTCTAACAATTTAAGAGGGCTCATTCAACAGGTAGCTGACTCGGCAGCTCTTGTTGATTCAACTTCCCAGCATGTCCACCATTATGCAGAGAATACAGGAAGAATAGCTGAACAAATCTCAACGGCTGTGGAAGAGCTGGCTAATGGCTCAGCTGAACAGGCTCAATCTGTGCATTCTGGCTCAGAAATGGTGGCAGGCATGACACAATCGGTATATAGCATCTCAGAGAATGTTGAAAAAACGGTGCATATGATCGATGAAGCAGATGAAGCAGTGAAGCACGGTGTTGATATTGTCATCAATCAGATTGAGTTGGCAAAAGAAAGCAGAGAGACGACAACGAGTGTAGGGGATTCAATCGAGCTGTTAGCCGAAAAGTCTCAAAAAATTGAAGAAATTGTAAGAGTTATTCATGATATCGCAGAGCAAACGAATTTGCTTGCTTTGAATGCAGCTATTGAAGCAGCCCGTGCTGGCGAACATGGAAAAGGTTTTTCTGTAGTGGCTGATGAGGTAAGAAAGCTGGCAGAACAGTCAGCCAATTCGAGCGGGAGTATTATTACGCTGCTCAAGGAAATACAAGATGCCAGCAAGAAAAGTGTCAGTGAAGTGGCTGTAGCGATAAATGCAGTGCAAAAACAAGAAACGGCGGTAAACGACACGAGCGCATCGTTTGATCGGATCAAACAATCAATCGAGGGAATTGTCAGTCAGATTCATGGAGTTTCCTCGGCTGCCGAGAGTTTGAATACGAATGCTTCTAGTATTTCTGAAGTCATTTCTAACGTTGCTGCGGTGGCGCAGGAAAGCGCTGCTTCTACTGAGGAAGTGGCTGCCTCCACTCAGGAGCAGACGACTTCTGTTATAAAAATCTCGGAACTATCCGAAGATTTAACACACAATGCCGCTGCTTTACTGAAAGAATTACAAAAATTTAAGATTTAGACTATGTGAATGACTATTGTTGATTGGGGAGAACGGTGTGAGAATCCGCAGGCGCGGCAGCGGATATCAATAGGAGAGCTTAACAAAGCTAAGGTTTAAGGGATGAATGTTTAGCTGTTAGGTGGAAATAGTATTATATCCCATCATCTATTTTTTTATTGAAACCTATTTTTTAACGTGCTAGTATTTATAACGATATAATATTAATGGTTCCTTTAATACAGTCCCGAGAGGCTGAAAAGGGCGGTGTGATCATCAAGTATTTTTGATTGATCTTTACACCTGCGTGCCCTTTTGTCCTCTGTGACGAAAGGGCATTTATTTTTACCTCTTTTAAAACAAGTCCTGTGAGACTTGAAAAGGGGAATGGAAGAGATCCTTGTAATTGATGAATTACATTTCCATTCCTTCAAAGCTTAGGAAACGCATTTTACGATCATGAAAATACTGGAGGGTGGAAACATATGAATTATCGTAATAAAACAGTTGTCGCTTCAGTTGCTGGTTTGACACTGGAAGGTATGGACATCATGTTTATCTCGTTTGCGATGTCGATGATTATTGCGGACTTTCACATTGATTTAGCAACAGGAGGTTTGATTTCTTCCATTACGAACATCGGAATGCTTGTCGGAGGAGTTCTTTTCGGGATTTTAGCTGATAAGTTTGGCCGAGTGCGAATTTTTACCTACTCGATTCTTTTGTTTGCAATCGGGACAGCGTTAACAGGGTTTGCAACGAGCATTGAGCAGATTTATGCGTTTAGATTTATTGCCGGACTTGGTGCTGGAGGAGAATATGGAATCGGAATGGCGCTTGTGGCAGAAGCATGGCCAAAGAATAAACAAGGAAGAGCGTCTTCATATGTAAGTATTGGTGCCCAATTTGGTGTGATCCTTGCGGCGCTGCTTAGTGCCATAATTCTTCCAACATTAGGTTGGAGAGCGTTGTTTTTCGTTGGGATCATTCCGGTTATCTTTGCTTATATTGTGCGGAAAAACCTTAACGAATCTCCAGAATGGCTGGCAGCTCAGAAAGAGAAGAAGGCATCTGCTAAACAGGAATCAGGCAAGTTATCTCAATTGTTTAGTACGCCTAGAATAGCATTTACGACGATCGCTTTAGGGATTATGGCCACTGTTCAAATTGCAGGCTACAACGGCTTAATGATCTGGCTGCCGTCTATGCTGCAGCAATCACAAGGATTATCGGTTTCTAGTTCAGCACTATGGACAATCAGTACGGCTGTTGGGATGATTGCAGGGATGTTGACTTTTGGTCAGTTCATGGATCGCTTCGGGGCGAAACGTTCCTTTGGCATCTTTCTTCTTGCGTCAGCATCTGCCGTGTTCTTATACGCCTTTGCCGAGGGAAGTGCGGGTGTGTTAATTGGCGGTGCAATCGTAGGTTTCTTCTCAAATGGAATGTTCGCTGGATACGGTGCCTTAATTAGCAGCTATTATCCCGTTCAAGTGCGCAGTACGGCTACAAATACTATTTTTAACTTCGGCCGCGCCGTAGGAGGGCTTTCTCCAATTCTGGTCGGTTATATTCTGCAAAACTATGACATGACAGTAGCGATGATCTACTTAGCTATCCTATACTGTGTATCCTTTGGTGTCATGCTTAGTCTAAGGAAAAGAGAGTCCAATGAATCCGCGGAATGGAAAGAGGTTCAGCCACATTCATACTAACGCTCACAAGCTGGGTGTAGGGATGCCTAAATTTGTGATCCCCGCGCATAAATTAAACATGAGCGCGCACAAATTTGCGATATTCGCGCATAAATTCAAGCGACCCGCGTACAAAGTAGTATCATTTTGTTAGAAGCATTAAGAAAGAAAAGAGTGATCGAAAAGCCAAGGCTTTTCGATCACTCTTTTCTTTGTCTTTAACATATGGAGTCTGTTGACTTTGGATTTTTCAATCCGAACAGAGGACGAATGAACAAGGCAACGTAGGTTCCAAGCATCGCCATAATAGCCCACACCCAGCCGTGGAGACTGAAGGAAGCGATCCCGCTAAAGTAAGCTCCGATATTGCATCCAAAAGCAAGGCGGGCCCCATATCCCATTAAAAGTCCTCCGACAACAGCCGCAGCTGCAACCCCCGGTTTGATTTTTTTGGGCTTAAACGTACCTTGAGCAGCTGCTGAAATAAATGCTCCCAGCATAATGCCAAAGTTCATTACACTTGTAGAGTCAGCTAGAACAGTTTGTGTAAGAGCTTCTCCGTTCGCACCTGAGAAAAAGCCCCAGCTTGTCACGTCTACTCCCATTGTCATTAGTGCTTTGCCGCCCCAAAGAGCGAAAGCGGATGTAATTCCCCAAGGATTTCCCCTAACCGTTAACACTAACGCATTCAATAGAGCTAAAACAATCGCTGCTGTGAATAATGGCCAAGAGCCGCGAACGACCTTCTTCCATCCAGTAGTTGTTGCGAGCGGCTTCATCATTGGAGGGTTTTTCTTTTTGGAAATTTGAACAGTGATCCAATAGATCAGCGCAAACATAACTAATTGCACGAACAAAGCGCCAAAGTAGCCGAGTCCAGTCGATTCAGCTAATGAAATAGGCGGCAGTGAAGGAGTTTCTTCCATCCAAAATGTAAAATGGTATGCTCCAAGCACACAACCTGCAATAAAAGAAAGCAGTGTTAAAATCATGGAGGAAGAGCCGCCTCCCACTTGATACAGCGTTCCAGAGGCGCAGCCATTACCAAGCTGCATCCCTATCCCAAAGATAAATGAGCCGACGATTAGGCTCGTACCTACAGGAGATACATAGCCAACAGGTGTGATTCCTGTAAAGCTAAATCCGGTTCCAAGAATGATAGCAAATAAAGTAGAAGCGATGGCAAGCATCAACATATGTGCCTGCAGCCCTTGAACATTTCCGACCGACATCAGCCGGCGAAAGGCAGAAGTAAACCCGAAACGGGCATACAGCAGTGTCACACCAAGTGCAAGGCCAATGATAAATAATGTGCCCTGCGTCCAGTTAGTAACCATAATGATAGAAATAAAAAGAATCATTGCGATAAGAATGCCTGCCGATACGAGCGGTTTTTGCATTGGACTCAGCTGTGTAACAACAGTTGTTGATTTCCGGTCCCAATTGGGCGGTGTAGTTAATGTAGTTTGTGCCATTCTTTTCACCCCTTAACACATTAGAATAGTTGGAATTAATCTTTTAACATAATAATCTTTTTTGAGTGAAAAGTAAATAGGTGCTTATTAGATAAATCTTGGCCAAGATTAAATGTACTGTGTAAAAGTAGATAAGAGGGAGGTTGAATTTTCAATCTATATTTTGTTTGATGGTGAATAAAATTACCTGAAAATTTGGTAAAAATAATAAAACCATTATATTGATATGGTGATATATAACTATAAGGTAAATATGAGTAATTTTTAAAGGAAGGTTGTTTTACAAATGAAAGAAGCAAGGAGAAGCTCCATGAGAGTATCAAAATTTCAATTGACGATTGCTAATAAGATTACAGGCGGCTTTATGGCGGTGCTCGCTCTGTTAACAATTGTTGCTTGGATTGCTATTGCACAAGTGAGTAAGGTGGACGTTTATCAATAGGATGCTTATCATCTCTACGCTCATTGCTATTTTGCTCGGGCTCGTGATTAGCTCGTTTATTAGCCGTAATATCTCCAAGTCTATTCGTGAAGCATCCGAAGTAATGAAACAGTGAGCTCAGGGGGACATTTCTATTGAAACGATGAAAGTGAAGAACCGGGACGAAATCGGTGATCTCGTTACAGATATGAATAAAATGGTACAAGATTTAAGAAGGATGATCTCGCAAATTTCTGAGTCTGGTGAAAAAATGGCCGCTTCAACAGATGAGTTATCTGCTTCTTCTGAACAAAGTGCAGCCGCAGAGATGCACGGCGCAATTGCTCGTTTTAAATTTTAAGTACAGGAAGGAACATTTCAATATTAAAAAGCCCGCTTCCTTAAAAGGAGCGGGCTTTTTAGTAAATTGATAATTTAGAAAATTTTGTACTTTATTTAAAGTATCTACTTATTAAGTAAAAAACCGATATAACAGTTGAAATGTTTTAGTCATATACACTTAGAAAGGTTGATTAAGGAAAAGCGGAGGTAATCGAGGAAGGTGAAACGAATCCGCAGTGTCTCACTGATGTCACTAGTCTGAGATGATAACGATGGATACAAATTGAAAAGAAACAACGAGTGATAAAATAAAAAGTCTATAGTTATACATGTTCAATAGTGAGGAAATGATGAGATGTTATTTAGGAAATTCTAAGTTTCAGTATGTGAAATAAACAAATAGGAGGAAGTCATGAGTCAATTGTTCCATTTTAAAAGTATAACAGGGAAAATGATATTTGGATTTTCAGTCGTTATTCTCCTCGTCGTTTTATTAGGGGGTTATAACTACATAACAATTAAATCCGTCAACAACCATGTAGAAGAAATTATGGAAAAAGATCTTCAGTTATTAATTGCTGATGAGCAAATGGTGAACACAATGGCTAATAGAGTAGCTGCTGCTCATCGTTACGTGTTATACGGCGGAGAGTATAAAGATGTCTTTAATGAATACACAGAAAAAGGGAAGTATTATGAAAGTATGGCAAGAGAGGCGGGGGTCTCACAGGAGTTTGATGAACTTATTAAGAAAACGGTCACATGGAGACAAGCCATCGGAGAAAAGGTATTTAATGAGTATGACAAAGGAAACATAGAAGGGGCTCGCCAAAATTTGGAAGAGCTGACTCCTATTGCTCGTGAGTTAATGGAGGGTTACGAAGAACTTGCGAAGGATAAGGAACAATCTATTAATCACACAGGACAAACCATCATCTCAACCGGCAAAAAAACATTATTTGTGATTACAGCGGTCTCGATTTTAGTCATCGTGCTTAGTATCGCGGTCGCTTTAATTACTTCTAATGTGATTTCAAATCCAATAAAAAGGGTGATGGATCGAACGAAAACCATTGCTGATGGGGATTTAAGCCTTGAACCGCTAGAGGTAAAATCGGAAGACGAGATCGGACAGCTTGTTAAGGCAGCAAATGAAATGAATAAGAATACGCGGGAGTTATTAAATCAAATTAACGGGGTTTCGGAGACAGTAACAGGCCAAAGTGAAGAGTTAACGCAAGCAGCGAATGAAGTAAAAGTAGGTACGGAGCAAGTGGCTGTTACGATGGAAGAACTGGCATCAGCAGCAGAAACTCAAGCGAATAGTGCAAGTGACCTAGCTGCGGCGATGGAAACATTCGCCGAAAAGGTCGGAGAAGCTAGTGAAAACGGAGAACGGATTCAAGTGTATTCCAATGACGTATTAGGAATGACGAACGAAGGAAGCCATTTAATGAATGCCTCTACTAATCAAATGGCTAAGATTGATCAAATTGTACGGGATGCCGCTGACAAGATGGAAAGCTTAGACAATCAGTCACAAGAAATTTCAAAATTAGTTTCTGTGATTAAAGGTATTGCTGATCAAACGAATTTGCTGGCATTAAATGCAGCGATTGAGGCGGCGAGAGCAGGTGAACACGGTAAAGGGTTTGCGGTTGTAGCAGATGAAGTAAGAAAGCTGGCGGAAGGAGTAGCTGTTTCGGTTAACGATATTACACAGTTCGTATCAAACATACAAAGTGAATCGAGTGTCGTTGCTGAATCATTGAAGACTGGGTATATAGAAGTAGAACAAGGAGCTCTTCAAATTAAAACGACTGGTGAAACGTTCAATAAAATCAGTTCTGCAGTAACAGAAATGGTGAATAGCATTAAAGTGGCATCTGAGAACTTATCTGATATTGCGGCTAATACCCAGGAAATGCATGGGTTTGTTGAAGAAATAGCATCGATTGCCGAAGAAACTGCAGCAGGCGTAGAACAAACGGCTGCTTCTGCACAACAATCTAGCGCAACGATGGAAGAAGTAGCGGATAGTTCAAAACAGCTGGCTATATTAGCGGAGAAAATGAATGGATTAGTAGGGAAGTTTAAGCTTTAACTGGGAGAAGGAAGCCATCAGAGTTGATGGCTTCAGACTGTAGGCAAACTCAATGAAAATTGAAGTTGAACTGCATTCTTTTTATTTTGCTTGTGGATGGGGGCTGTTGATTTCCATTCCAGGCTGCTTCGCTTTCCGCGGGGCGGCCTCGTCGCAAAAGCGCCTGCGGGGTCTCACCTGTCCCGCTGATCCCGCAGGAGTCTTCGCGCCTTCCATTCCAATCAACAGGGTTTACAAAGCTAGGGCAGCCGTATAATGATTACCTGTTTTAAAATAAATAGATAAAATGCTTGAGGGGATGAAGATGCTTTCGAAACACAATCTAATCCAGCGAGACCAACTAGAAATGATCGTTCTAGATCAGCTTGTACTGGAGAATCACCTGGTTAGTAAAATGGAGGCAGCGATTGATTTCTCTTTTATTTATGACTTGGTGGAAGAGTTGTACTCGGAAGTGGGCCGCCCAAGCATTGGTCCCGTTATTTTAATTAAACTGACATTCATTCAATATACATTTCTGAACCCCTCTTGTCGACAAACTGAAGCCATCAAAGTTGATGGCTTTTTTCTTGGGCCTATTCCAACATAAAGGGAAATTGCGAAAGTATCACACTTGTGTAGGAAGGGAAAGGGGGGAAATAATTTTCTTGCATGGTATTTGCGTACTGTGTATCTTTTGCATTACTAAATTCAAAGAAAATTGTTTACTTTGAAAGAAAACACCTAATAGGACCCATTAACTATATAAGTAAATAATGGTAATATTTGTATGATATTGAAAGTTTTAAAAAGATAAAGGTAAACCTCTCGAAAGATTGGGACACAAAGCTTCAGGTCTAAGGTTCTATTACTATGATGGCTGAGCTACCTAAAATAATTTAAATATTTTAGGGGGTTACACATGTTTAGTTCTTTAATTGATAAAAATGGGTTAGATAAAGAGTGGGTAGAATTGATACTTCATGCTCGAGATCTAGGTATAACTGTAGATGAAATTAGAGAATTCTTAAGCCAATCTTTAAGACCTGACTAAGGTCTTTTTTGTTTCACCTTTTATCTTTTGTCACAGCTTGTGGCGGATGCGGCCAACATTAGAAGCTTGCCTAGCAATTGGTTAAGCGCTTTACTAGTATTTTTTGATTAACCTAACTAAATAAAAAATACCAAAAATAAAGAGCAATACATTTATCATGATAGATCAAGGGATGATGATTTCTTCTTTCTTTGGAGGTGTTGCTTTTCTAGCGAGTTTGCCCCCGTTGTAAAATTTTCCGTATTCTTTCAATATATTAGCAGCTTCTATAGTGGATGGTATTTTACCATCTGCAGGAAACGTTAAGTAATACGTTTTTGTATTTTTTCTGTGGATGACCCATCCGAAAAACTTCATCGCAAATCCGTGGGATCCATTGTTTCGAAACTTCGGCATCGTTTTCCCATCCCAAACAGTCATAGTTTGTCCATTCCCTTTCCCTTTCTTTAGTTCCCCGTGTAGTTCCGCGTAAATGAGCCCTGGTGATTTTTTCATTTGATTCATGACCATTAATGTTAACATCTGGTTGACAAAAAGCTGAAATAAATTCAGTCCTTCTCCTCTTGTAAGAGATATAAATGTTGTTTCTGGAAGCAGCTTTGGCACCTCACCTAACACAAGTGTACTATTGCCTTTGTTATCCTTCTTTGCTGCCCACTTCTTTTTTTTCATGTCATCTCCTCCTAACTTACAATATATTGTATAATTGGTATTCCATTTGTATGTATGCTATACCTTTTTTATGGAGGTGTGAACTATTCCCTTGTGTCCAATAGGGTTTTCTTTTCTTTGAAAAAGACAAGCGGGGTAATGGATAGAAGTAAATTGGTAGTTCTTTCAGGAGTTTAACTAAATGATCAAACAGGAGGGAACGTATATGTCTAATACACTCCAAGATATAAAAATGGACGAGAACGAGTTTTGGAAAATCATTGCTATGTTTGATTGGGAGTGTGAAGGTGATGATGAAGATGTATTAGAGGAAGCTATCGGCTATTTATCCCAAAAGTCCGATGAAGAAATATTTGCTTTCGAGGATATTCTTTCAAAATTTCTTTACAATTTAGATGGTATTGAATATGCAAAAAATATTGGTGAGTATGCTTATGTGGATGAGGAAGAGTTTTTCTCTGTAGATACCTTCTTATATGCAAGATGTGTAGTTGTAGCAAATGGAAGGGACTTTTATTATGAGGTGTTGAAACATCCGGAGGAGATGCCTAAAGATTTGGAGTTCGAATCTTTATTATATGTTGCTAACGAATCATATGAGCGGAAAAATGACGAAGAGTTTGATTATGTTCCGAAGTATGACTATGAAACATTTAGCAATGAGGAGAAATGGAAAAGTTAATTTTCTATTAAGTTCTGGAGCTATCCGCTCAATTATTGGCGTTCCTTATAGGTTTGTTAAATGAAGGATGAATTAAACAACCTTCCAGCATTTATCTCTATACCTTCCATATAATGATAGATAACAATTGCCTCTGTAGCTCTAGCAGGGAAGAGCGCCGGTTCGAATCCCGTCAGAGGCACTTCTTTGTTTCATCTTTCTGGTTGATTTTTTCTTCTTGAACTGTGTCTATCAACAATATCGTTGAGCAGATCGTAAAAAAGAAGCTCGAAAGCTTCTTTTTTACTTTATAACTACAACAAACAGAGCAGTAAGATCGGTTTTCCTTTTTATGTTTCTTCTTCCTCAAGAAGACAATGTGATGGCCTATGAAAAATTGAAAAAGACGGTTCTCCAGCTGATTTTTCAATAAATGTCTCATTTCTCATTCTTTTAAAACCAAAACACAGGATAATTTCTATCGCTTCGTAAGTTATTAACTAATAAAGCGACCAGTACGATAACTAAAGTTCCTGTTAAAACTGGTGTAAACAAATATTCCCAAGAACAAGAACCGAGTATAACAATGATTGGATCTGCTCCTGCAGGGGGATGAGTAGTTTTAGTGAGCATCATCAAACTAATTGCCATTCCGACCCCTAATGCAAGGACCCATGGCTCATTGCCAAACATATGATAAACAGTTAACCCAATGAGCGTTGAAAGGAAATGACCACCAATAATATTTCTAGGTTGAGATAATGGAGAATTCCAAAGGGAAAATGCTAATACACAACTGGCTCCAAATGAAGCAATTAACCATGGGGTAGAAGTAAGGCTTGTTAGTAATAAAAGAATAAAGATTGCAATAAATCCACCAATAAACCCTGTTATAACATCTTTAGTATTTACTTTAAGAGGGTTTTTCTCTTTGCCTCTCATTTTGATTAAATAAGATGGATACTGATGTTTAATGTTTTTTTCTGTTTGCTCCCGTTTTGCTAAACTTCCTTCTCTAAACAAAAATATAATCTCTCCTTACTAAAAACTTTTTACTATCAGACTAGATCAATTCCTTTTTGGTCTGTTCTTGACTTTCGTTTAACTTATTTAATAAAGTTATAATAATAATTATTCTTTAGTCAATAATTTTTTTATGGGAACAACCCGTGACAAGCGGGGCTCCTGCTACAGAAGTTAATAAGAAAGTCTTTTTTGATGCTAATATTTTTTATTGTTATTGGTATAGATATTAAAAGGGGTGTATTGTTTTGTTTTTTAAGTTATCGAAGGAACAGCATGAACAAATGATTGAGGATATTCAATATTTCTTTTCTAGCGAACGGGATGAGGAATTATCGGAGTTTGCTGCAGAAAGGGTGTTAGAATTTATTAAAGAGTCGATTGCTCCACACTTTTATAATGCAGCGATTTCGGATGCTAAAATCGTCATTGAACAGCAAATGTCGGCAATGGAAGATGAAATTTTAACATTAGAGCGGCCAATTAGACGTTAGATGATAACAGGAGTGAGTGAGAATATATTTCTCACTCACTTTTTTATAAGAGAATAAAAGAATAACAAGCCCGATAAAGAGAATCGCGGTATTTATAATAAAGATGTTTCATAATCTGTAACGTCATCAATTAATCTAAAGGCGATGTTCATGATTATTGTTCTATTTTGTTAATTGAAGTAGAAAGAGGGCACCCTCAGCGGAAATGAATAGGGGAGTTTAACATACCTAGATCATAGGAGGGGATAATCACTTTGAATAAATTTGGATTGAACTCGATGAGGTGGTCTTGGAAAGAACTCCTTCAATTGCTTTTTCTTACGCTGGTCATTGTTCCTTTTTTGGTTGAGTTCTTGTTACAGAATGCTCTTTACGTTTTATTTCAGAACAGCTTATATTCAGGAACATTGACAGGTTTAGTGATGGCCATTGTATTTGTGCTAGGTGTCTACTTTATTGCTCTAAAGCCGCATGGGCTATCGTGGAATGCAGTTGGACTGCACAGTTTTTCAAAAGAATATTGGAAATCAATTCTTTACTGTATAGTAATATTAGCCATTGGCAGTGTACTCATTCTAGGTATTATGGGGTGGTTTAATGTAGGATGGGAAAATAAAAAAACTCAAAGCCTTCAGGACCATATGACCTTTTTCACTTTTTTAGTTGGATTCCTTTCTGCAGCCGTTATTTCGCCTTTATATGAGGAAATCTTTTATCGTGGATTTCTTTATAAGTGGTTCAGAGTGAAATGGGGAATAGGTGCGGCTGTTATGATTAGTTCACTTATTTTCACTATTGTTCACATTCCTACCTATAATACGCTGCCTGTTAACTTTTTTACGGGAATCGTATTGTCCTGGGTATATGAAAAATCTGGCTCCATTTGGCCCGGCATTATTATACATGGAACTGTTAATGGACTTGCTGTTATTCTGACGGCCTTTTCATAGGGAAAGTGAGGTGAGAAAGGAGAAGTCTCATCAGCTGAACATTTGGTTTGAGACTGCTCCTTTTCTAGTTAATTCATCAGTTTAACAAAATAAATTTACGGATCGATCGGTAATAAATATAGACGATTAAGTAGTGTAATAAGTAACTAACCCCAGTCCAAAAGATATTCCACCCGTTTCTATATTTCACTTTTTCCAGCAGCAACACGATAAATTCCGCAAACGTTGTCCCTAAAATAAAAACTAAGAATGCAGCGATGATCGGCATTTTTTTATAGTAAATGGAACAAACGAATAAACATACTAATATTGGATAAACGCCTAGATTGTATGGGATTGCGCTTAATGAGAGTTCTTCAAAGGTATGATCTAACTTCCAAAAGTAATTAAATCCAATATCATTTATAAAAAAACTGCTAGCTGTACCGATGGGATAAAAAAGAAGGAACAGCTTTGTTTGATTTTTAAATAAATAAACCCCTAATATCCACGGAAGAATAAACCCAATAATTATGTGGAACAACATAATTTTTCTCCTCCTTTGTTTAAAAAATCCATTACTTATTGTATCCAATCTAATAAATAACACTCATTTTTCTTTGATGCACAAATAATTTCGTGAAGTTGAATAAATAAAGTTAAGTATATTTTCCTCATTTTTGGGTAAAGAATGATTTCAAAGAATGATAACGGGAGGGGCAGTAAAATGAGTGAGCAAAACGGAAAAAATCAAATGACTCGCCGGGAGTTTATTCGTAAAGGCAGCTATGTAGCAGGAGGGGCCATTGGCGGTGGTATTTTAGGCGGCCTGATTACTCAGCAAGTAGTCAAGCCGAATACAGCGAACAAAGGCAAGAATAACGGCGGACATGGGACAGCTAATGAAGGACGCTATACGCAGGCGCTGATGCATTTTTCCAATCCCGAAGATTTTCAAACGCTTTCGCAAGCAGCGGAACGAATTTTTCCGGCAGATAAGACGGGGCCAGGTGCCATTGATTTAGATGTCCCTTATTATATTGATCACCAATTGGCAGGGGCTTGGGGCAATAATGCACGGGATTTTATGTTAGGACCATTTTATCCGGGGGTAGAAACACAAGGATTTCAGTCACACTTAAAAAGAAAAGAAATCTTTAATCAAGGAATTGCCAAGATACGAGAGTTCAGTCAGAAAAAATATAAGAAAAGTTTCAAAGAATTGACGGATAAAGAACAAGATGAAGTGTTGACAGCTTTTGAGAAAGGACAAGTTCCTATGGGAGGTGTGACGTCAAGTGACTTCTTCACATTGTTGCGTATAGCTGTATTGGAAGGAGTCTATGCTGATCCATTATATGGAGGTAATAGGGATATGGCCGGATGGAAAATGAAGGGGTTCCCAGGTAGTCAAATGAGCTATTTAGATAAAATCGAGGCAAAAGATTTTCTAGAGATCGAACCGAATAGTCTGCACTCACACATGCCTTCGAATCAAAAATAGAATGATATATCTTAGATAGAGAGGGAGTATAAAGTGGCAAAAACATTACCGAAAGTAGATGTTGTAACAGTTGGAGTAGGATGGGCCGGCGGGATTATTGCAGCTGAATGCGCAAAAAACGGGTTAAAGGTGGTCGGTTTAGAACGGGGCGGAAATCGAAATACAGAAAACTTTACGATGATCCATGATGAATTAAGATACGCGATCCGTTACGATTTAATGCAGGATTTATCGAAGGAGACGATCACCTTTCGGAACAAAATGGATCAAAAAGCACTGCCAATGAGACAGCTGGGATCTTTTTTGCTGGGAGAAGGTGTTGGCGGCTCAGGGGTGCATTGGAATGGTCATACGTTCCGTTTCCTTCCGTATGATTTTGAGATTAAAACGAAAACGATTGATAAATACGGGGCGTCGAAAATTAAAAATGATTATCTGATCCAAGATTGGGGGATCACCTATGATGAGTTAGAGCCGTACTACGACAAGTTTGAAAAAACATGCGGCATCTCTGGTGAGCCGAATCCACTCGGTGGGAAACGCAGCAGCGATTATCCTACTCCTCCAATGAAAAATACGGTGATGACAAATAAGTTCAGGGATGCAGCAAAAAAGCTAGGCTTACATCCTTTTTCTTTGCCATCTGCCAATTTATCAGAAACGTATACGAATCCAGATGGACAAACGATCAATGCCTGTCAATATTGTGCGTTTTGTGAACGGTTCGGATGTGAATATGGGGCAAAATCAGATCCGAATGTAACGGTCCTTCCAACTGCTGAGAAAACAGGAAACTTCGAATTGAGAACACATGCCAACGTAATTGAAATTATTCACGAAGGTAAAAAAGCAACAGGTGTAAAATATATTGATATTCTAAAAGGTGAAGAAGTGATTCAGCCGGCTGATGTCGTTGTGCTGACAAGTTATGTATTAAATAATGCAAAGCTTTTACTAGTATCAAAGCTGGGGACACCGTATGACCCTCAAACAGGGAAAGGTGTGGTTGGCAAAAACTATTGTTATCAGCTGAACCCTGGAAGTACGGGATTCTTTGAAAATGAAAGATTTAATTCATATATGGGGGCAGGCGCTCTCGGTCAAGTAGTAGATGATTTTAATGGGGACAATTTCGATCATAGCGATGTGGACTTTATTCATGGAGGTTCCTTCGTTGTGAGTCAATCGGGCTACCGGCCGATTGCGAGTAACCCCGTCCCGCCGGGAACACCGTTGTGGGGGGAAGAGTTTAAACAAAAATCGATTAAATATTATACACGCACGATTGACTCTTGGTTCCAAGGGGCCTCCATGCCGTACCGATACAATTATCTTGACTTAGACCCAGCGTTTAAGGATGCATATGGTGTGCCATTGCTGAGAATGACATACAACTTTACCGATCAAGACCGTAAGTTAAACGACTATTTAAATAAACAAAGTGATAAAGTGATGAAGGAAATGGGCGCTGATACGGTTGTCAATTATGGAAAACTAGAAGATTACAACATCGTTCCATATCAGACGACTCATAATGTCGGCGGTGTCGTCATGGGAGATGACCCAGCGATTTCAGTGGTAAATAATTATTCACAAATGTGGGATGCGGATAATGTATTTGTCGTCGGAGCTTCCTCATTTCCGCATAATAGCGGCTACAACCCTACTGGAACGCTTGGAGCGCTTGCTTATCGAGCGGCAGAAGGGATTGCAAAATATAGTAAAAGCGGCGGTCAGCTCGTGTAAAAAAGAGAAGAGGTGTCCCGAAAGTCAGTCATTCATTCACTGACAGGGGACAACCTCTTTTTTATGAAAAAATTATGATGAAATGATAGATCATAAATGGGAGCAGGAAAATCATGAATCGTCTCCCATACATCAAGATTCAACAGACATAGATCATGAATCTTTCGTACGCAGCCGGATTTTACGGATCATAAGGAAACATAAAATACCTATGACTAATCCTGCCGCTACATCCGATGGATAATGATGTCCGACATAGACGCGGGAAACAGCGACTAAAAAAGCCAGGGTTACAGCAAGCCAGCGCCACTTAGGAGAAATTATCCAAAATAGTGCAGCAAACACTCCGCAAATGACCCCCTGATCGCTTGGAAACGACGGGGAAGGGGATTTTGCAAACAATAGATGGGCATCTTCTGTTATAAACGGTCTGTCACGGTTGATTGTATACTTTAGGATCCGGCTAATGATTAAGGCAGCTGCAAGGGAAGCGACTCCGTACAGCCCCAGCGGCCTTTGTTTTTTATTAAAAATAGAGAAAAAAATAAGTAAGATAAAAATGTAAATTCCCCATTTGGAAAAAGCAATCATCATGTGATCCAAAAAGGTATTATGACCTGCTAGGTCATTAATGTAATGAAAAAGCTTTGTATCCATTCTGTTCTCCTTTTATTCTACATCCAATGGGACAGTGGCATCGTGCAGGTGTTTTTCAAGTTCTATGCTAAATGCTTCTTTTTGTTCACTGCTCCAACTGAGCGTTTTACTCAACATTTCGATGATCGGTGCTTTCCATTTGTTCACCCATTCAATGTCAAAAAGCAACGTTCCTGTACGGCGAACGAAAAAGTCGACCGGCGTATAGACGAGTTCATCTGTGATTGAGTAAAGCACTTGGGCATAAATATCCGCAGGAAGATCAAAAGCTTCTGCTTCCTGACCGCTGTTCTGTATGAGATCATAAATGCTGTCAATGTTTGAACCGTACTTTCTAACGAGTGAGTGCGCTCTTTCTTTATTCAAGCCGAGCTCGATACCTTGAGTGACTTTCTTTTCCATGAATGTTTGGAACTTTTTCGATCCACCGACGTGGCCTCCTGAAATAGGCATATGTTTCGTTTTGCATGGAAAGAAGGTGCTGCCTGTATCCTGCTGAAGCTGCGACGCAATCAAATCAACAATGGTTTCTGCCATTTTTCGATAACCAGTCAGTTTGCCGCCGGCGATCGTGATGAGTCCGGATGCAGATTCCCAGATTTCATCTTTTCTTGAAATCTTAGACTGGCTTTTGCCGACTTCGTGAATTAACGGTCTGATTCCAGCCCAGCTGGATTCAATGTCACTTGCCTGAATTTTCAGCTCAGGGAAGATAAACTTGATCGTATTGATGATATAATCACGATCACTGACTGTCATTCTAGGATGAGTTAAGTCGCCTTTATATGCTGTATCTGTCGTACCGACGTATGTTTTTCCATCTCTCGGAATGATTAAGATCATCCGGCCATCCGGCGTGTCGAAATAAACAGCCTGTTTTAAAGGGAACACACTCTGGTCAAAAACGAGGTGAATGCCTTTCGATAATTGTAAATGCTTCTCGCTGATGGAGTGATCTTTTTCTCTTAATGTATCCACCCATGGGCCGGCAGCATTGATGATTTTTTTAGCGCGTATTTCACTGAGCTTTCCATTTAATTGATCAATGGTTTGGACTCCTGTCACTTTTCCATCTTCATAAATAAAATCACTTACTTTGGTATAATTAATGACTGTCGCCCCTTGGCTGACCGCTTCTTTCATTACTTCTATCGTCAATCTAGCATCATCTGACCGATATTCTACGAAAAATCCGCCGCCTAATAATCCTTCTCGTTTAAATTTAGGCTCCATCTGTAAGGTTTTATTTTTATTGAGCATGCTTTTTCGTTCTTCCTTTTTCACACCTGCTAGAAAATCATACACGCGTAAACCGATTGAGGTCATGAACATGCCGTATTCTGCATCTTTGTAGATAGGCAAAATCATTCGTTCGGGGGTCGTGATGTGCGGTCCGTTTTCATAGACAATGGCCCGTTCTTTACCGACCTGCGATACTAATTTTACTTCATAGTTTTTCAAATAGCGCAGCCCGCCGTGAATCATTTTAGATGAGCGGCTGGACGTACCAGCGGCAAAGTCCTGCATTTCCACGAGAGCGGTTTTCATCCCGCGGCTGGATGCATCCAAAGCAATCCCGGCTCCTGTAATCCCGCCGCCGATGACTAATACATCGAATTCTTCATTCTGCAACGCTGCCAGAATCTCGTCTCTTTTTAAACTAGAACATTGTTTACTCATTATGTGTACCTCCATTGGTGGAAACATAGACACTCATATCAATTACCCACGCTGTTGACAAAATGAGGGTATCTAAAATAGTTTTTGTCTGTAACCTGAATAACTGTTTTGTTTTTATCAGTTATACCATAAGTATAGGCGTGGATGTTGTAATTCCGACATAAAAAATGAACGTGACAAAGAGGATGTTCCAAAAGCCTTTCTCTTTGGACATCCTCCATCGTTTTAAATCAATGGCTTTGTGAAACGCCCCTGTTGTTTTTCACGGGCGGGCGGGAAACCTCCTCGCCGCTGTCGCTCCAACTAACGAAGCAGCATCAACATAGCCAAATGAATAGAAGTGTATACTATTCTTTGAACTATATGTTTGAATACCTAAGAAATATACGCTTTATTTAAGTGTTTAAACCCTCTCTTGATTAAGAGGTTCTACATTGACACGTCCAGAAAAAAATGTTGCGCCGCCGCCCATATCGGCTATCCGGTCTGGTGTTAAGGCGTTAACGAGGTGTTTTTTTCCGGAAAGGTCTGACCAGAGCCCTTGACTGACAACCACGCCAGGAAGGACTTGATCACCCGTAGAAACGATTAATTCACATTCTCCACGATCGTTCCAGATACGGACAACTGTGCCGTCTTCGATGCCTAAACGGTCTGCATCTTGCTGATTCATAAATAGCTTAGGCGCCTTTTCCAATTTTACGTGTTTCTCATTATTAGAAAACGTAGAATTTAAAAAGTTATGATTCGGTGCAGGTACAAATAGGAAAGGAAAATCCTCCTCCCGCTCTTGTACTAATGGAATGTGTGTAGGAAGAGCAGGGTGCCCATCTAATTCCAGCTTTTTAGAATATAATTCAATTTTGCCGCTAGGCGTTTGTAAATGCTTCAAACGATCCTCTGTATGACGTGCTTTGACAAAACGTTTCTCTTTCAGTTCATCGTAGGTAACGTCAGGAAAATAAGGAGTGGAGACGCCACTGATCGCTTGTTGCACTAAATCTTCATCTGTATCTTTAAACGCTTGTTCATCAAATCCCATGGCCTGGGCCAGTAACCTAAATACGTCCATGTTTGATTTGCTTTCTCCATAAGGAGGAATGACCGGTTCATGCAAATGAAGGTAGACATGCCATGCACCTGTATAAAAGTCTGTATTTTCAAAAGCAGACGTGGCAGGCAAGACAATATCCGCAAACATGGCCGTTTCCGTCAAAAATAAGTCGTGGACGATAGTGAATAGATCTTCACGTGCTAGGCCTTCCCGTACTTTATTGGCGTTCGGTGCCACAATGGCAGGATTGCTGTTGTAGACAAACATGGAGCGAATCGGCTTTTCTGTTTCCAGCAAGACTTCTCCTAATAGGTTCATGTTCATCGTTCGCGTTGGATACTTCTGTAGATCTGGACGCTGCAGTGCTTGTTTATTGTAGGCTAAATAACCAGAATTGGATTTGACTGCGCCGCCGCCTTTTAACAGCCATTGGCCTGTTAAAGCGGGCAAACAGGAAATCGTTCGGACAATCATGCCTCCGTTATCATGATGCTGCAAGCCATTGCCAATTCGAATCATGGAAGGGGAGGTCGTCCCATACATGCGGGTCAATTTATAAATATCTTCAACAGATACTCCTGTAATGCCGGCAACCGTGTGCGGATCATAGGCCTCTACATGTTTTTCAAGTTCTTCGTACCCGACTGTATATTCTTCTAAAAATGACCGATTGACTAGATTTTCCTTATAAAGAATGTGCATCATGCCTAAGGCGAGTGCGCCGTCAGTTCCAGGAAGAATTGGAATAAACCAATCAGCCATTCGTCCAGTTTGGTTTTTATGGACATCAATGACAACAATCTTTGCTCCATCTTTTTTTGCCTTTTGTGCGATCATCATTTGGTGCATATTCGTACTGACCGCGTTAATGCCCCAAATGATAAATAACTTTGTTTCTGTCATCTCTTCAGGATCAGAGCCGTGGCTGCCGCCCATTGTATAACCAAACCCGGTAGAGCCAGCGATTGAACAGATCGTCCGGTCGAGCTGACTTGCTCCGAGGCGGTAAAAGAAACGCCGATCCATTCCTTCTGCATTCAGTTTCCCCATATTTCCATAAAAGCTGTAGGGAAGAATGGACTCAGCACCTTCTTCTGAAATCAGCTTTTTCCAATGATCAGCAATCGTTTCAATCGCTTCCTGCCAACTAATAGGAGTAAATGTTCCTTCTCCTTTTTTTCCAACACGTTTTAAAGGAGTGCTCAATCTTTTATGATCATAAATGCGTTCACTCATATTTCGAACTTTGTTGCAAATGCTCCCTTTTGTCACGGGATGATCAGGATCACCTTCAACTTTGACGATTTTTCCATCCTTTTTGTGTACAAGAAGTCCACATTGATCGGGACAGTCGAGAGAACAAACTGAAGGAACGACACCATTTTCTATATCAATATACGATTGCATATCTGTTATCCCTCCGTGAAAAAAATAACTTTATAGATTATAACATAGTGAATTAATGTTTAGAAGGTTCGGAAAAATGAGTTGACTTCTATTTGATTCTCCTATAGAATCGAGTACAACAAAACATTGAATCCAATTAAATACGTTTTATTTTCTATCCAGAGAGGTGGAGGGACTGGCCCAGCGAAACCTCGGCAACATTATTGTGCCAATTCCAGCAAGCAGTGCTTGAAAGATAGAAAGAGCGAATCTTTTATTTGTCGTAAGAACAAAATGAAGTAACGATCTCTTTCCGTCTCTTCGGAAAGAGATTTTTTTTGCTTTATTTTATCAGTTATTAGAGCTGAATAGTGGGATTTAAATTTAAGACAAACGAAGGGAGGGGCTGCAAATGAATGTCTTAGTCACGGCACCTTATAACGAGGCAGGTCTTTTACAATTAAAAGATTTATTTGGAGAATATACTTATCTCCCTTGGAAAGAAAACGGCAGAGCGTATAACGAAGCAGAGTTAATCTCGCTCTTAAAAGAATCAAATGCTGAAGGTTTAATTGTTGAGTTAGATAAAGTGACAGAAAACGTATTGGCTGAAGTACCGAAATTGAAATTTATTGGTGTATGCCGCGGCATGCCTTCCAATGTTGATATAAAAGCTGCAACTAAAAAAGGAATTCCGGTATTTTTCACCCCTGCACGCAACGCTCAAGCAGTTGCTGAATTGTTCATTGGAAACCTCATTACATTCTTTAGACATACTATTCCTTCTTCTGAATGGTTGAAGCAGGAAAAATGGAATGAGGACTACTTGCAGGCTTATGTAAAATTCAAAGGGAATGAGATTGCAGGAAAAACAATTGGAATGGTTGGGTTTGGGGCTGTGGGACAACGAATTGCGGCTGTTCTTGAAGGGTTTCAATGCACGATACAATACTATGATCCTTATGCGGAGAGTCAAAATCCTAATTATACTCGTGTATCTTTAGAAGATGTTTTTTCGACAAGTGATGTAGTTTCTATTCACTTACCCCGAACAGAGGAAACCATTGGAATGATTAATGAACATTATTTAGGACTTATGAAAGAAGATGCCGTTTTAGTAAATACGTCAAGAGCTGTAGTCGTTGAAAGAAAAGCCCTTGTTTATGTTTTAAAAGAACGGAAGATTAGGGGAGCCATTTTGGATGTATTTTATCATGAGCCTCCTGATCAAAGTGACTATGAAATTATCCAATTACCAAATGTGTTAGCCACTCCTCATCTTGCGGGTGCAAGTTATGAGGTTGAGGATCATCACGTATCCATTATGAATCAAGCGGTAACGAAGTGGCATACACAACATACCTTTCAAATTCCAACCTTATATAATAGGAAAGGCTTGGATGAAATGTCATAAGAAAGGAGTGGAAAAGTGACGATCAAACAAGGTTATTTAGTATTTGATATTGGTACTGGAAATGCGAGGGTAGCAATCGTTGCGACTACAGGTGAAGTTGTCCATGTTGAGCGAGAAGATATTCATTATGAAACAGAGCCTCTTTATCCTGATAGTCGCTACTTTTCACCTGATTTACTTTGGAAACAGCTAGTTGGATTAGCAAAAAAAGCGATAGCGAGTGTCCCGCATGTGACAATTAAGGCGATAACATCAACGAGTCAAAGGCAGGGAATTGTCCTTCAAGATCAGGATGGATATTCATTTATTGGTTTACCGAATATTGATAATCGAGGCCGCGAGTGGGAAAAAGAGCTGTTAGATCCCGATTATATCTATAAAACAACGGGACGATTGCCATCTGCATTGTTTTCAGCTTTAAAGCTAATAGCTCTCAAAAAGAGGCAGCCGCTGTTATGGGATCAGATCACATCGTTTACTAGTATTAGTGATTGGGTGACGTATAAATTAAGTGGTGTACTCATTTATGAGCCATCACAGGCGACAGAAACGTTACTATATGATGTTCGAAAAAAAGAATGGTCTGAGGCGATGTGTGCTCGAATTGGGCTTTCTCCGAGCTTATTACCCGAACTAAGATGGTCTGGCTCCATTCTTGGTGAAATTCTACCGACTGTGGCAAAGGAGCTGGAAGTAAAAGAAGACGTTTTGATTGTTGTAGGTGGAGGGGATACACAGCTAGCAATCGAAAGTACGTTTGCTCAAAATCACGATATCGTTATCGTATCCGGCACAACTACCCCTATTTGCAAAATTACAGATGAATACAGTGTGGATAATGAAAGAAGGGCATGGACCAATTCCCATACGGATAAAAAACGATGGCTGCTAGAGACTAATCCGGGTATTACTGGACTTAATTATCAGAAGTTAAAAAATATTTTCTATCCAAATGAGGGTTATCAGCAAATGGAACAGGAAATGAGCAAACTTGAGATGACCGACTGTATATCGGTATTGGGGATGTATTTGACAGATGAAAAAAATGCCTCTAAAAAAGGCGGATTCATTTTTAATGCACCGTTAGAACAAGACTTAAGCCGCGCTCATTTTACAGCTGCAGCTCTATGGGAAATTGCTTGCACAATTAGGTGGTATTTTGATCAATTATGTGAAGTAACTCCTTATAATTTACCATATGTGTGGGCTTGTGGCGGCGGTTTTCAAAGTGAAACGTTAGCTCAATTTGCAGCCAATCTACTTCAAAAAGAAGTGCACATTCGTCAAGGATTTAATCAGGCATCGGTTGTAGGGGCTGCTGTTATATGCAACCAGGCATTAGGGGTTAATGATGCATTATCAGGTGATATCAAGGTAATTACGCCTGACCGTGGACATGATGACTGGATGTACGAAGAGTGGAAACAAGCACAACATTTTTTTTCAAAGATAAATGCAGCATATAACAACTAGAATAAATAATAAGGAAAGATGAGGAAACAAACATGTTAGATAAAATTGGAATACCTAAAAAATTAGGCTGGGGCTTTTTAGGTGTGATGCTGTTTATGATGGGAGATGGGCTTGAAGCCGGGTGGCTGAGTCCGTTCCTTATCGAAAATGGCTTGTCTATCCAGCATGCAGCGGCCATTTTTAGTGTATACGGTATTTCTATAGCGATTGCTTCTTGGTTTTCAGGGGTTTGTTTAGAAGCGTTTGGCGCAAAGCGTTCGATGCTCATGGGATTATTATTTTATATTGTGGGTACAGCAGGATTTATCACGTTTGGATTTGAAAGCATGAATTATCCAGTTATGTTAGCGACGTACTTTATTAAAGGGTTCGGTTATCCTCTTTTTGTTTATTCCTTTTTAACGTGGGTGATTTATCGTACACCTCAACATAAATTAAGTACAGCTGTTGGATGGTTTTGGTTTGCGTTTTGTGCAGGAATGATGGTACTTGGCGCTTGGTATTCAAGTTATGCACTTAAACATTTTGGATACATCAATACATTATGGACTTCTATTTTCTGGGTATGTGTCGGTGCGTTCTTTGCTTTAGTGATGAATAAAGACAAGTTTGAACAGAAAAAAGGTTCAAGCACAAAAGAAAAATTAAATGAACTATTAAAAGGAATCACGATTATGAAGACGAACCCAAGGGTAGCTGCCGGTGGAGTTGTCAGAGTAATTAATAGTTTAGGTGCTTACGGATTTCCGGTGTTCCTGCCGCTTCATATGGCGGAACATGGAATTGAAACAACAGTTTGGCTGCAATTATGGGGTACAGCTTTCATGGGGAATATTCTATTTAATTTGATTTTCGGAATTGTTGGAGATAAATTTGGCTGGAAAAACACGATCATGTGGTTTGGCGGCGTTGGCTGTGCTGTTTTCACTGTCCTTTTATATTACACACCGGTACTTACAAACGGAAACCTTCTCGCGACAAGCATTGTCGGATTTATTTGGGGAAGTATGCTGGCCGGTTACGTTCCAATTGGAGCACTAGTACCATCTGTTGCTGGGGAAGATAAGGGAGCGGCTATGTCCGTGCTAAACCTTGGCGCTGGTTTATCGACATTCGTTGCACCAGCTTTAGCTTTAGCCTTTATCGGTCTCATTGGAGCAGAAGGAGTGATCTGGATCTTCGCGGCACTTCATCTGATTAGCTCAATCATTGTTAAATTCATCCGAGTACCGGAAGAAGAAAACATGCGCAAAAAAACAGCAACACTCGTTTCATAAAGAAAAGCGGAAGGCGCCCGCTTATCGGCGACAAGCATAAGACGAGCCGGCTGGAAGGTTGCTCTTGAACCTTCTGGCCAGAATGGCATATGACCTCGAGCCCCAAGGAGGCGGAGCTGGACAAGAAAAGCGAAAGCGCCTGAACTGCTCCGACAGGCAAATGTTCTTTCACCAAAGAAGCCGCCCTTTGGCTTCATTGGTGGAAGGTTATTTGACCCGAGGAACAAGGCGCTGCAGCTGGACAAGAAAAGGATATTGACAGTGATGAGAGAACATGTCATAATCCTAGTGGTATGATATGAATATAAACTTAACAAATAAACTCTTATCAGGAGCAGGCGGAGGGATAAGCCCTAAGAAGCCCGGCAACCGACTCGTTGTGAGCACGGTGCTAATTCTTACAGCAACGATGTTGGAAGATAAGAAGTTGTTTTTTTAAACCTCTTCTTAATAGAAGAGGTTTTTTTAAATGCTATGGAAAGAAGTGACGACATCTTGAAAAAGCCAATCATCTTTTGTGACTTCGATGGTACGGTGACGAAGAAAGATAACATTATTAGTATTATGAAGCAGTTTGCCCCTCCTGAATGGGAGAAGTTGAAGGATGATGTGTTATCTCAATCCATCAGTATTCAAGAGGGCGTCGGAAAAATGTTTCAGCTTCTTCCTTCTTCTTTGAAGCAGGAAATAGTTGACTTTGTTTTGGAAACGGCCGAAATAAGAGACGGGTTTAATGACTTCGTTCGGTATACGAAAGAACAAAACATTCCTCTTTACATTGTAAGTGGAGGAATTGACTTTTTCGTAAAACCGATGTTACAGCCATTTGAGTCGATTACTGGACTATATTGCAATGAAGGGGATTTCAGTGGAGAGAATATTCACATTCATTGGCCTCATGCGTGTGATGAGAAATGTCCGAACCAAAATTGTGGGTGCTGTAAACCTTCTATTATCCGTGCGCTGTCAAGCGGGGACACGCATTCCATCGTGATCGGTGATTCAGTAACTGATTTACAAGCTGCGAAAATTGCCGATACAGTGATAGCAAGAGATTACTTATCAGAAAAATGCGAGACACTGTCAATTCCTTATCAACCTTTTGATACGTTTTATGATTGTATTGAAATTTTAGAAAAGTTAAAATAAGATGTTGAATAATTAGGGGGAATATAAGATGACAACGATCAAAATTCAAGGAACAAATGAAGTTATTGACAATCAAGAAGAAGTGATTTCATTTTTACAGCAGAACGATGTCATTTATGAACATTGGGATATTCATAAATTACCTTCTCATTTACAAGAGAAATACGTATTGAGTGACGAAGAAAAGCAAGGCGTGTTAGATGCATTTGAAGAAGAGATTAAGGATATTTCAGCTAGACGTGGATACAAAGCATGGGATGTTATTTCACTTGCTGATCATACACCTAACCTTGAAGAATTATTGAAAAACTTTGAGCGTGAGCATCATCATACAGATGATGAAGTACGTTTTATTGCGAGCGGCCATGCAATTTTCATTATCCAAGGAAAAGATGAGCGGTTTTTTGAAGTTCATTTAAACCCAGGTGATTTGATCTCTGTTCCGGAAAATGTCCGCCACTACTTTACATTAGCTGAGGACCGGAAAGTTGTTGCTGTTCGTATTTTTGTGACAGAAGAAGGATGGGTGCCTGTTTACTAATGCACCGTGATATTTATCCCGCGTTAACTGACAGTAAGACCACCGGCTCAAGGCTTCAAGGTGTTTCTAAAGAAGCATAGGCGGGCGATCAACTGCCAGTAAACGCCCAATCCATTCGCGGGCCAACAGGATGTTGGTTACTCAGGCGTTGCCACAGGACGTGGCGTCCTTAGCCTGAGTTCTTTATTCCATCAGTGGGGAATGAAGAGAATCACCCGCTGATGGAAGTTTCATTTTATCAACAGGAAAGAGGCGGGAAAGAATGAGCCAAGTAACGAATCAACAGGAAGTCAAAGAGGGATATGCATTTTTAAGTCACGAAGAGCTTGTGCAATATGTCAAAAAGCTAGGCCTCTTTCATGAGCAAGAACAAGCTTCAGTGGAGGAAGTAAGTGACGGGAAAATTAATCATGTGTATCGATTGTCAGGCGAACAGAAGAGCTTAATTCTTAAGCAGGCTGTACCGTACTGCAGGGTAGTAGGGGATAGTATGCCGATGCCCCTTGATCGGGTAACGTTCGAAGCAAAAGTACTACAAGAATATGATAGAATTCTTCCAGGATCTGTTCCCAAAGTGTATTATTTGGACGAGGCGATGGCGATTCTTATCACGGAAGATATGGCTCCGATGGAGACGGGACGCGTCGCTTTAATTAATGGAACAGAATCAACTGTGTTTGCTGCGGATGTAGGAGAATTTAGTGCGAAAACAGTTTTCTATACGTCTGATTTTTATATGGATCCGATCGTAAAAAAAGAGTTAAATGCCTCTTTGACGAATCCGCTTATGCGGCAGATGACGGAAGAACTTCATTTCGATTGGCCATTCAATTTCCATGAAACGAGCCATTTTGAAGAGGGCATGAGAAATGATGTATTATTCCTCAGCCAAGATCAACGTTTGCGGCTGGAAGTGGCTAAACTCAAACATAAGTATATGACGAAGGCTGATGCATTACTTCACAGTGACTTACACAGCGGAGCGATCTTTATGGCAGAAGATAGAACGGTGATTTTTGATACAGAGTTTGCCTGCTTCGGACCTTTCGGATTTGACATCGGTCAGTTCATCGCGAACCTATTTTTAAATGGGATCGGCCATCCCGAGTTTCTATCTAAACGTTACGAACAAGCACGGGAAGCGTGGTATACATTCGCAGATACATTCTCCCATCTGTGGAAAACAGAATCGAAGGAGCATTATACACAACTTGATGGATATCTCACGCACGTATTAGATGAAATTTTCGCGGATGCCTTAGGCTATGCAGGCTGCGAACTAGTCCGCCGCGCGATCAGTATTGCCCAAATTCCGGATTTAAATATCGAGGAAGACGAGCAAAAACGGATGGCAAGCAGAAAAAAAGTGATGGAGCTGGGCAAATATTTGATTATGGAACGGAACAATATTCGTTCTTTAGAAGAATTGAAGAATTGGTTCGTTTAAAAGCCGGCTATGTTAATGACTATTGTTGATTTTGCCCCTTTGTTGATTGGAGCATAAAGTGACCGTCCACAGCGGAAATCAACTGGCATGTTTATATAAGAGAAAATGATAAAACAACAGGAAAGACAAAGGAGGATGTTTCATGGGAGTAACAGCTACTTATTTATTTCCGACGCACCCTGAGCAAAGACAAAAAGCTGAACAGTATGCGCTAGGGCTTACAGTCGGTTCTTGGACAGACATTCCGCATCTTGAACAAGAACAATTAAAGAAAAATAAAGGTGAAGTCGTATCAGTGGAAAAAGGAGAAGTAAAGGACACGGTAAAAATTTATTATCCATCTGCTAACTTCTCGGCAGATCTTCCGGCTATTTTGACGACTGTATATGGAAAGCTTTCTTTTTTTGAGGGCTATGAACTGGTTGATTTAACGTTCGATGACGAGCTGCTTGCAAAATTCCCAGGACCACGTTTCGGGGTAAAAGGCATTCGTGAGCAATTGAATATTCGCAATCGTCCGTTATTAATGGCTATTTTTAAAGGAGTGATGGGAAGAGATCTCTCTTTCTTCTCTGCTCAATTAGAAGAGCTTTTAGCAGGCGGCATCGATCTGATTAAAGATGATGAGATTTTATTTGAGAACGACTTAACTCCGTTTAATAAACGGATTACGACAGCGAAAGAGATCATTGATCGCCATTATGAAAACACAGGACAGCGTGCTTTATATGCGGTCAATTTGTCAGGAAGAACGAATGAGCTTCATGAGAAAGCGGAGCGGGCACGAGAATTAGGGGCTAATGCTTTATTGTTTAATGTTCATGCATACGGGCTGGACGCTCTTCAAACGTTGCGTGAAAACGACAATATTGGCTTGCCAATTGTGGCGCATTCTGCGTTATCAGGTGTTCTTTCTGGACAGCCGGGCGGCGGCTACTCTTATTCCTTAATGGTAGGGAAATTAACGCGTCTAACAGGCGGTGATTTCTCACTGTTCCCGAGTCCATATGGAAATGTAGCCATTTCATCATCTGATGCATTGGCGATTAATCATGCACTTGTAGAAGACAGTCCATTTGAACAAGCATTTGGTGTTCCTTCTGCAGGGATCCATCCAGGAATGGTTCCGCAGCTAATGAAAAACTTTGGAGACAATCTTGTTGTGAATGCAGGAGGCGGAATCTTTGGGCATCCAGATGGTCCGATACAAGGTACGCAGGCATTCCGTGCAGCGATTGACGCAACTGTTAATCAAATCTCTTTAGAGGAAGCGGCAAAAACGTCAGAACCTTTAAAGCGCGCGATTGAAGAATGGGGCGTTCTCGCCACTTCATAAGCAGTATGAACTTAATAAAAAACTCTTATCAAGAGCAGGCGGAGGGACGAGCCCTAAGATGCCCGGCAACCGACTCGTTTAGAGCACGGTGCTAATTCTCACAGCAGACACGTTGGAAGATAAGAAGTTGTTTTTTCGGAAACCTCTTCTTACAGAAGAGGTTTTTTCTAATGAAAGGGATGAAAAAAGATGAGTGTACTCGTAACTCGTGTGAATGAGCTTGCAGAGATCAAAGATGAGCTGGCGGCAAGAGACTGGTTTATGGGAACGAGCGGGAATTTAGCGATCAAAGTTCAGAATGATCCGCTTCAGTTTCTTGTGACTGCCAGCGGAAAAGATAAACGTAAAAAAACGAATGAAGATTTCCTGATAGTCGATAGTGAGGGAAAGCCTGTCGGCGAAACGAATGTCAAGCCGTCTGCAGAGACGATTCTTCATTGTGAAATTTATCAGAGGTCGAATGCCGGCTGCAGCCTCCATGTTCATACGGTAGCTAATAACGTCATTTCAGAGCTATATGGTGACGATGGTAAAGTGGTATTTAAGGGGCAAGAGCTTATTAAAGCATTTGACCGCTGGGAAGAAGGAGCGGAGTGGGAAATTCCAATTATTTATAACCACGCTCATATTCCAACCTTAGCATCCGCTATGATTCCTTTTATAAATGAAGACAAGGGAGCAGTTTTGATTCGCAATCATGGCATTACTGTTTGGGGAAGAGACGGTTTCGAGGCGAAAAAGGTTCTCGAAGCGTGTGAATTTTTATTTCAGTATCAGCTGACACTTCTTCAAGCGAAAGCGAATCTCTCTATTCTTAACGAGAGTTAATGATTAAAAAGGGAGGCGGAGAAAATGATTAAAAGAATTGAACACGTAGGTATTATGGTAAGGGATTTGGAAAAATCGATCTCGTTTTACACAGACATTATCGGATTTCGTCTCCTTGGCCGATTAGATCATCCAAATGGACAAGTGAAGATCGCTTTTATTGGTACAGATGATTCATCGGGCACGCAAATTGAATTGTTAGAAGGTTATAATGATTCGCTCCCAGTTGAAGGGAAAGTCCATCACCTTGCGTTAAAGGTGGAAGGAATTGAGCGTGAAATTAATAGATTGAAAGAGGCTGGTGTCCGCTTGATCGATAGAGAAATAACGACACTTCCAAACGGCTCCCGCTATTTCTTTTTTGAAGGACCAGACGGGGAATGGCTTGAGCTTTTTGAAACAGTCTAATAGTTATTGCAAGAGGAGAGAATCAAACATTTACTCTAGAATTTGCCTATTATAGACAGGGATAAGGGAGGCGACTCATTTGAAAGACTTTATGACAGCTTATTTTACAATGAATGAAGAAGATGTAGTGGAGTATGCTCAAAGCAAACTTGATATTTTTCCTGAGGGAGCGGATTTAGAATGCCGTGAAATTGGAGACGGCAATTTAAATTACGTATTCAAGGTCGTCGACCGTCATAGGGGTCAATCTATTATTATTAAGCAGGCGGGACCAGTCGCTCGGATTTCAGATGCCTTTAAGGTGTCCCCGGACCGAAACCGCATTGAAAGCGAAATTTTGACGCTTCAGGGAGAGCTGGCACCTGGCTTCGTGCCAAAAGTATATGCTTACGATCCAGTAATGAATTGCTGCGTCATGGATGACTTATCTGATCATGAAATTATGCGTTCGGCGCTGTTGCAGCATAAAAAGTTCCCATTGTTCACTGATCATATTACGACGTTTCTCGTTCGTACATTGCTGCTTACATCGGATGTCGTGTTGGATCATAAAGAGAAAAAAGGACTTGTGCAGCAATTTACGAACCCTGAGCTTTGTGAAATTACGGAAGACTTGGTGTATACAGAACCGTTTTATGATTGTGAGCAGAATGACGTTTTTGAAGGAACGAAATCGTTTGTGCGCGAAGTGATTTGGAACGATGAGGCCCTTCGATTAGAAACGGCTAAGCTAAAGTTTGATTTTATGACGAAAGCTCAGTCATTGCTTCACGGTGATCTTCATACAGGTTCCATTTTTATAAAAGAAGATTCTACTAAAATTATTGATCCCGAGTTTGCTTTTTATGGGCCGGCAGGCTATGACATTGGGAATGTCGTGGCAAATTTAATCTTCGCTTATATGAATGCCAGCTGTACTATTGAAGAGACAGAGGTTAGAGAAGATTATTTACGGTATTTAGAAGAAACGATCGCTGGAGTGATTCAATTATTTTCGGAGAAGTTTTTGCAAACCTGGGATGAAAAAGTGACTGAACAGACAGCTTCTTTCCCTGGATTTAAACAATGGTATTTAGATTCAATTCTTGAAGATACCGCGGCTGTTGCCGGACTTGAGCTGTGCCGGAGAGTCATTGGCATTGCGCATGTAAAGGATTTGACGTCCATTTCTAACACAGAAGCCCGAGCAACAGCGGAAAAAATTTGCTTAACAGCAGGAAAAACATTTATTCTTGAACGGGCGGACATTCGAACAGGTGATGATTTCATTCACGTGTTAAAACGAAGTGTGGACTTATTTGAGGAAGGAGCAAAGAGTCATGACAACACCAGTAGCAGCCATTCAATCAGTCCGGCTTGATGATGACAACAATGCACTCGTTCTTCTCGATCAAACACTGTTGCCGAATGAGAAAGTCTTTCTAAAGCTTTCGACAGTAGAAGAGATTTGGGATGCCATCTATCATTTGAAAGTGAGAGGGGCACCAGCGATTGGAATTGCCGCAGCATATGGAATTTATTTGGGTGTGAAGCAATCAAAAGCAGCGGATCATGCTGGATTTTTAAATGAGTTTAAAAAAGTTAAGCAATATTTAGCCTCTTCCCGCCCCACAGCGGTTAATTTGTTTTGGGCATTGAACAGAATGGAGGACCGATTGCAGCGGGAAGCGGGCAGAAGTATTGTGGACATCAAACGAGCGTTAAAAGAAGAAGCAGAAAACATTCGTGCAGAAGACGAAAAAGTTTGTCTTTCCATTGGCGAGCATGCACTTTCCTTATTAGAACCAGGATGGGGGCTTCTCACTCATTGCAATGCAGGAACGATTGCGACGGCTAAATATGGGACGGCTTTAGCACCCATTTATTTAGGCCAGGAGCGCGGGTACGATTTCAGGGTCTATGCGGATGAAACGAGACCGCTGTTACAAGGGGCGCGTCTCACTGCCTGGGAATTACAAGAAGCAGGCGTGGGTGTTACGTTAATTTGTGACAATATGGCTTCTATTGTGATGAAAGAGGGCAAAGTGCAAGCGGTGCTTGTCGGCTGCGACCGTGTCGCTGCGAATGGAGATACAGCGAATAAAATCGGCACATCTGGTGTAGCTATTTTAGCGAAACACTATGGGATTCCTTTTTACGTGTGTGCTCCATTATCCACAATCGACTTGGACTGCGCAGCAGGGGATGACATTCCCATTGAGCTGCGAAAGGAAGAAGAAGTCAGTACAACATGGTACGAAAAGCCGATGGCACCTGAGAATGTAAAAGTTTACAACCCAGCCTTTGACGTGACTGACCATGAGCTGATCACAGCTATTGTCACTGAAAAGGGCATTGCCTACGCGCCCTTCGAAGAGAGTTTGCGGGATTTGATGAAGGAAGAGTGTAAATAAGGAACAGGAGATTGACTCAAGATCAAGTGTCAGACCTCACATCAACAATAGATTGTATATTCAAAGGATTGGGATCCACGGTATACATGATGTTGAAAGTGAGGCGGGGCTCTTTTGGGTTAATCTCCTGTCTTTTTATTTTAACTTGATGTTTATTTGCATATGTTAAAATAAAAATAGCTTTTTAGATGCTGCTATGTAAATAGCTGGCTGCAAGAAAAGCTTGCTGGAAAGGAAGGACTTAATGACTATTGGGTTATTCATTATTTTATTGCTCGTTTTATTTTTTCCCTTTTTCATCAAGCGTGTGGAAGAAAATTTAGAAGTGTTTTTATTTGTGATAGGTTTGTTAGCTGCGATTGTCAGTGGAGTCATGGATAAGTCTCTTCTAATTAGGGCGCTAGAAGACCCTATTAAAATTACGGCCGCTGTTTTAATAGCCGGTCTATTATTTAAATGGCTGAAGGCACCTTTAGAAAAAGGAATTTTAGGCATCAGCCGCAGGGTGCCTTTTCGGTTATTTATCGCCCTAGTTGTGTTGGTGCTGGGTTTACTTTCGAGTGTGATTACGGCGATTATTGCTGCTTTAATTTTAGTATTAATTGTCAGTGTTCTTAAACTTGATCGTCCATCAGAAGTTCGGCTAGTCATTTTAGCTTGTTTCTCTATTGGTCTTGGAGCATCTTTAACACCGATTGGAGAGCCGCTTTCCACCATTGCCATCAGTAAACTAGGACAGGATTTCTTCTACCTCGTCCGATTAATTGGACTAGAAGTGATCGGTGCTGTGTTGATTTTCTCGATACTCTCTGCACTTCTTGTACATCCGACACAAAATCGAGAAGGTTTGCTTAGTGATCACGTGACTGAATCGTATGGGGAAATCCTAATGCGAACGGTGAAGATTTATTTGTTTGTCATGGGATTGACGCTTCTTGGAGCCGGATTTGAACCATTGATCAACCGTTATTTGCTGGATGTAAACACTGGGCTGTTATACTGGCTGAATATGATTTCGGCTGTTCTTGACAATGCGACTTTGGCTGCTGCTGAAATCAGCCCTTCAATGGATGAGCCGGCTGTAAAGGCGATTTTACTCGGCCTTTGTATCAGCGGAGGAATGCTTATTCCAGGAAATATCCCCAATATCATTTCAGCTGGGAAACTTGGGATCACAAGTAAAGAATGGGCCCGCTTTGGTTTGCCTGTTGGCTTAGTGATCATGGTTATTTTCTTTATTATTATTACTTTCTTTTCATAACAATTGATACATAAACAAATGTTTATGCTTCTTTGAAGCGTTTAGGACTGGAGCTGTCTCATGAGAAGTAGCCTCTCTTACAAAATTAGAGAGGCTACTTCTTTAATTTGAGACGGCTCCTCTTTATAGTTACTTGATTTTGAAAAAAATATCATGTTTGTTCTTTTTAAAGAGTAAAGATGACTAAAGGACTGTTATTGTATCTGAAAGGCAGCTGGTGAAGCTCTATAGAACTTGTTCTTTTGATTACTAATTATAAAAAAAGAAGCTTAGTGAAGAAGACGGAAGGATTTGGTTTTTGTTGGAAGTTTTATACAGATAAACCTTGAAGAATAGAGGTTTTTTAGGAAGAGGGAGAATAAATAATTAGAAACCATTCATTAGAACAAGTCGAAGTGGTGAAGGTGATGAGAAGTGGGGAGTGAAAGAAAAAATTCTATTGGTAAAAATATATTTCATTTGTTTTATAGTACGGCTTTTTCTAGCGGGCTGAATGCTCTTACACTTGTGATTCTAGCTAATTATCTCGATTCTCCAAGCTACGGGATGTTTAGTGTTGCGCTCGCATTTGCACTCATTATGGGCTATTTCACAGATGTGGGAGTAAGTGTAAGCGTGCTTCGGGAAGGGGCAAAGAAAGAAGTTAGTCTATCTGCTGTTATTTCTTCTTATATTAAAATCAGGATTGTATTATTAGGCATTACGTTTGCGTGCGGTTTTTGTCTGATTTATTTAATTTACCATAGTAATACAGAATTAATAAAAGCGATGTATTATTTAACCTTTCCAATGGTAACAGGGCTGGCTCTGCAGAGTATCAGTATTACTTACTTTCAATTAACGGAAAAAATGCAGTATTTAGGGTTTATCCGTATTCTTTCGGCCGTGCTCCTTGTTCTTTCCGTCTCATTGGGGATGTTTTTTTCACTGCGGCCCAATCTCATATACCTTGTATATGGCTGCTCTTATTTGCTGGCTGGAATAGGAGGGATGTATTTAATTAGCCAAAGGATCGCTATTCGTTTGAGGAGTGCCTTTCATAAGGGGCTGTTGAAGAATATCTTATCCTTTATCGTAAGCGGACTATTGATTGTTATTCTTCCACAGATTGGCCCTATTGTCTTAGAAAAGACGTTAACGTTAAAGCTGGTTGGCTTTTTCGCTGTTGCTTACCGCATTCCATTTTCCTTGTATCAAATTCCAGGTGTGCTGGCAGGAGCTTTCTATCCAGCTTTGTTCAAACGTTATAACAGCAAAGGGATCGAGGAGCATTTGCAGTTAAATATCATGCAGCTCAAACTGATGGCATTAACGGGAATGGCAGTGACGATTCCTTTGTACTATATGCCAGAGATCATTATAGGCTCGTTGTTTGGCAAGAAGTGGCTGTTTGCTTCTAGTGCCTTGCAAATATTGTCTTTTTTACTAGTGCTGCAAAGTGTAAATGTAGCTCTGGCTGATGGACTGACAACAAGAGCCCTGCAGTCCCGCCGTACGATTGTTCAGGCAGCAGCAGTTGTCGGAGGGGTAGGTTTTTATATATTGTTTAGCCAGCGGTATGGTGTAGAAGGAGCGGCTTTCGCTGGAGTGGCTGTTGAGCTGCTTTGCTTGGCTGGCTTTTGGTTGTTAAACCCGTCAAGAAAAACATTGGCAATAAAAGTCCTGCTTCCTTATCTCGGTTCGTTTGCTCTTTTATTTGTCCTTATTACGTACTTTTTTTACACACATCCTGTTCTTGCTGCCGTTCTTCATCTGCTGTGTCTGTTAATCATCATAGCAGCAGATCCACAGTTGATCCGAAAATTAATCGATATTACCAATAAAAAACGAATTCTCAGGAAAAAGGCGGTAGATCCTAGGGGATAAGGGAAGTCATGTTAATCAATCGATAAAATTAGAAGGCCGTTCAATATTGAATAAGTAGAACTGTGTCTATTACTTTCATTAGTAATCCTGATTTGGCAATAAATCAATCTCCTTATTAAAGCCGCAGCATAGACATATAAATGGGGAGCTGTTTGCTTATGAGTCAATCCTAACATCAGGGGTGGAAAACATGGAGGAAAAAGTAAGCTTGCGTGAGTTAATAGGTACGCTTCGAAAGCATTTAAAATTAATGTTGTTTATTACTTTTATGGCTGCTTTGACTAGCGGTATTATTAGTTATTTTGTTCTTACCCCTGTATATCAAGCATCGACACAGCTGCTTATCAATCAGGCAAATGCAGAGAAGCAGATTTATAGTCCGGTGGAAGTGCAGGCGAATCTGCAATTAATTAATACGTACAATGTCATTATTAAAAGCCCGGTCATTCTAGAAAAAGCAGTCGGCCATTTGAAGCTAGATTTAACGGCAGAACAACTGAACGATAAAATTACTGTGCAAAGTGAACAAGATTCTCAAGTAGTGAATGTATTTGTTCGGGACACTAATCCAAAGAGGGCTGCATCCATTGCCAATGAAGTAGCTGCAGTCTTTCAAACAGAAATCGTAAAAATTATGAATGTTGATAACGTTAGTATATTGGCGAAAGCAAACGTTCCGGAAAAGAAGAAACCCGTGAAGCCGCGGCCATTATTAAATATTGCTATAACAATTATGCTTGGTTTAATGACAGGTGCAGGAGCCGCTTTCTTGCGCGAATATTTAGATAACACAATTAAAGATGAACAGGATGTTGAGCGCTTACTAGATCTGCCTATGCTTGGAAGTGTGGCAGTGATCACGGTAAAGGAAGGAGCATCAACAGGATTGGAGGAAAATAAAACAGCATTTGGAGGTGAAACGATTGGCTCTTAGAAAAAAGAAAAAGATAGAAATCGGTTTAGCCCCAAGAAAGTTAATCGCCAAAATGGATCCAAAGTCACCGATATCGGAGCAATACCGATCCATTCGCACGAGTATCTTGTTTTCTTCGGCAGATCAAACCATTCGTTCTTTTATGGTAACTTCTGCCGGACCGGGTGAAGGAAAATCAACGGCAGCCGGAAATCTGGGTGTTGTGTTTGCACAGCAAGAGAAAAAAGTACTTTTAGTTGATGCAGACATGCGCAAGCCAACGATGCATTATACATTCAATCTAACGAATCACATCGGCTTGACGAATGTGTTGACAGGACAGATAGATCTTTTGCAAGCAGTTAACGAAACAGATATTCCTTTTCTAAACATTTTAACATCGGGACCCATTCCGCCAAACCCTGCCGAACTGCTTAGCTCGAGAGCCATGGTTGATTGTCTCGCAGAAGCGCATGAAAGGTTTGACGTAGTCATTTTTGATACACCTCCTGTCCTTGCCGTCACGGATGCTCAAGTGCTCGCAAATCAGTGTGACGGTACAGTGATGGTTATTAATAGCGGAAAGACGGAAATTAATCATGCTTTAAAAGCGAAAGAACTCTTGCAGACAGCCAAGGCAAAAATGCTGGGAGTCGTCTTAAATAATAGAAAGATGAATCAATCAAATTACTATCATTATGATAATGGATAAATGAACATTTTTTCACAAATAAGTGTTCTCTATATGTAAGCATCATTGTATAAGGTATACAGCTAACGGCACTGCTGTATTAAATGTAGAAGGAGGCGGTCGTGTGGTTGACCTTCATTGTCACATACTACCTGGTGTAGATGATGGAGCAGAAACACTAAAAGATAGTTTAACTATGGCAAAAGAGGCGGAAAAAGAAGGGATTAAAACGATAGTGGCCACCCCTCACCATAAAAATGGGTTATACAACAATGAGAGGAAAGATATTGTAGCGGGCATAGAAGAATTAAATAAAGAATTAAAAGAAGCCAGAATAAATGTCCGAATTCTTCCTGGACAGGAAATCCGGATTCATGAAAAAATGGTTGAACATTTAGATGGCGGACAATTGCTGACACTGGGAGGAAGTTCCTCTTACTTATTCATCGAGCTTCCTCCTAATCACGTGCCCTGCTATACAGAACAGCTGTTATTTGATATTCAGATGAAAGGAGTGATCCCGATCATCGTTCATCCGGAACGAAATCAAGAATTCATTCAACACCCGGATAAATTATATCGATTTGTAAGGAATGGAGCGGCCACACAAATTACCGCGGCTTCTTATGCAGGCTATTTCGGCAAAAAGATTCAAGATTTCACGGGGCAGATGATTGAAGCTAATTTAACGCATTTGATGGCATCGGATGCTCATAATGTAAGCAGCCGTGGTTTTCATATGGCAAGAGCATATGAGTGCCTGCAAAAGAGAAAGGGAACTGACTATGTATATTACTTCCAAGAAAACGCAGAGCTAATTGTGAGGGGCAAGCATATTGACAAAGAGCCGCCGGAGCGAATTCGGCCCAAAAAGAAGTTTCTCGGATTATTTTAAGGCATTCAGAAACGGATCAACATCGGATAAGAAGTTTTCTGTCAGAGCTGAAAAAATTAAATAATAAAATAAGTGAGTAGATGAACATGTATATTTCAGTGAAAAGCATAAAATTTTGTTTGATTTGTTTGATTACTCTTTTAGGGCTCTTAAGTTATTTTCCAATATTTACACAAACGGTTTCCTACTCTATCATAGCAGGGTGCATGACAATCGCTTTTTTAGTTTTATTAAAGGGGCTATCTAAGCAAGAATTGAAATATGTGATCAACAGACAAGTCATCATTATGATCCTTTTATATGCGATTATTGCCATTCAATTAATCAATAGTATAACAGGCCAGCTTGGTGTAAGCGGTATGTTAAAAGGGCTTTTTTATCCTATCAGTTTTTTTTATACTTGCTTGCTTGTACCACACTTTATATTAAAAATGAAAATGGAAAGTAGATTCGCACATTTATTAATATATACAGGGCTATGCTTCAGTGCGTATACACTTATATACTCCGGTATGATGTCTATTCCCTCTTTTGACATTCCATCATTACAAACAGCTCAATTTATTTATGTTCATTCCCTTATTGATTCTAATTACCAGGGAGCTATTGTTTCAATAAGCAGCGTAATGTGTCTCTATATGATTTTTATCAAACATCCAATGAAAATCGTTTATTTGATGATATTTAGTATAAATTTTTTCAACTTGATCGTTTTATCTTCAAGAGCGTCGATGTTAGCGGTAATGATTTCTCTCTTCTTATTTATCTTTTTATTAGGATCAAGGTTATTAAGGGCCTCCACGATAGCAGCCCTCCTTTTGATCATCATCTGTTATCCCATGTGGCAAGGTTTTATTTTTTCTAATGATGTTTTGTACAATAATGTTTTTGATGCTGAAAGAGGAAGTACCGGGAGAGTGGAAATTTGGAAAGAGGTCTGGGGAAGGGTATCCAATCATATTATGATAGGCATGGGATCTGACAAAATTGAAGTGGAAGTCGCGGGTTATTATGTACAATCTTCTCATAATTCGTTTTTGGATTTTTTAATATCACATGGTTTTGTCGTTCTGTGCTTGTATGTAATTATTTTTATCATTGCGATAGTCAAATCTATTTCTACGATTAAATATGAGCCGTTTTTTTTCATCCTTATTTCTCTATTAGTCATCATGAACTTTACGACCCATAATGTTGGAGGTGTATCTTATATTCCTCAAGTATTAGGGATTTTGCTTGGATTCATTTATATACAACGGAAACCAACAAAGGCTGCTGAATAGCAGGGGGTGTAGGGTTATATGGATGTTTTGCTTATTCACAAAAATAAAGCTTATTTACCAGAAATATCCGCCTATAAAGAATACTTTAATAAACATTCTACATTTGTTTTTCATGACATCAATGATGTAAAGAAGGAAGACATAGGTGATTTTGACGCGTTATGGACTTTTATGGGCATCGAGGCATTGCGTCGGCCCAATAAAGATCAACTCATCATACATGAGTATAACTCTTTATCTGTGGGTGACTTTTCTTATATAAAAGATTTTTTTAAAAAACATCTAAATATGAAACCAGACCTTAGAATATTTCTTAATCAGCAAGTAAAAGAAAAGTATAATTTTAAGGAAGGCATACCTTATTTGTATCGGGATATGGGAATACACGATAGTTTTTTTATAACATACGAAGCAAAGAAGGAGTATGATTTTACTTACGTAGGTTCTGTATCAAAAGAAAGAAACACGCACCATTTATTAAATCATTTTAAAAATAAACTAAAGAAACAAACGATTCTTTTAGTTGGACATCCGCCAGATGAGATCTACCAAGAGTTTAAGAGGTGTCCAAATATAGTATTTACTGGAAGCGTATCTTATACTGATGTGGCTTCTTTGGCCTCGAAAGCAATTTATGGGATTAATTATATGCCGGATAGGCATCCGTTTAATTTGCAAACCTCTACGAAGTTAATCGAGTATTTTGCTATGGGACTGAAAGTTATTACTACAGATTATAAATGGGTACAGTATTTTGAAGAAAAAAATAATATAAAAATATTTAAAATTGATGAGGATCTTACTAATTTTAATATGGATTCGGTCAGCAACTTTAATCATCAAAGAATGGATGTAACAAAGTATAAATGGGAAAAGGTACTTGAAGAAGCAAAAGTTATTCAATGTTTAAATAAGCTGTTAACTTAAAATGGATGGGAAGAGCTGATATAGCCCCCTCTTTTTTTGATATAATGCTTTGTAGATTCTTTAGAGGCGCAAAGAGGTGGCACAATGAATAAAACGATTGGTGTATTCGCACATGTTGATGCTGGGAAAACAACCTTTTCCGAACAGCTTCTTTATCATACGAACAGCATTAAGCAAAGAGGCAGGGTCGATCATAGAGATGCTTTTCTTGATAGTCATGAGATCGAGAAACAACGAGGGATTACGGTTTTTGCGGATCAAGGAATGTTCTCTTATCATGACGCCACTTATTATTTGATTGATAATCCAGGCCATGTTGATTTTTCACCAGAGATGGAACGCTCCATTCAAGTGATGGACTATGCGATTGTCATTATCAGTGCGGTAGAAGGAGTGGAAGGCCATACAGAAACCGTCTGGCAGCTGCTTAGAAAGCACAACATACCCACACTTTTCTTTATTAATAAAATAGATCGGACAGGAGCAGACGTTGAACGAGTGCTGGAAGAAGTTCGAGCGGACTTGTCAGCTGATGTTTGTGACATAACAGAATCTTTTCATCAAGGTGAAATGAAAGAAGAGCTGATTGAATTTATTGCTGAGCGGAATGACATTCTGTTTGAACAGTATTTGGAAGAAGGATATCAAAAAGATTTATGGCTGCACACGATGATTGAAATGATTAAGGAAAGTAAAATGTTTCCGTGTGCAAGCGGTTCTGCACTGCAGGATATTGGTGTCGGCGAGTTTTTAGAGACATTCGATGAGCTGACAGTTACTCATTATCCAAAGGAAGAACCGTTTTCCGGCCGTGTGTATAAAGTTCGTCATGATGATAATGGAACGAGGATCACTTTTATGAAGGCGTTAAGCGGAACGTTAAAAGTGCGTGACGAAATCGGTTATGGGGATAAGGAGCATGAGATTACTGAAAAGGTTACGCAAATCAGAGTGTACAATGGAAGCAAATTCAAAACGGCCGATCAAGTAGCGGCAGGCGAGCTTTTTGCTGTCGTGGGATTGTCAGGAGCCTCTGTAGGTGATGGAGTAGGAGCGTTAAAGGAGAAAGCTGTCTATGAAATGATCCCTACGTTAAAATCTAAAGTCATCGTTGATTCATCTGTTCATATAAAAGAGGCTTTACGCTGTTTTAACATATTAAACGTGGAAGACCCTTCTTTAAATGTGACGTGGGAAGAAAGTTTGCAGGAAATCCACCTTCATGTGATGGGAACGATTCAATTGGAGGTTTTGAAGCAGGTTGTCAACGAGCGGTTTCATTTCGATGTCTCTTTCGGTGAGCCTGAAATTATTTATAAAGAAACGATTGATACAACGGCAGCCGGCTATGGTCATTTTGAACCGTTAGGGCATTATGCGGAGGTGCATTTAAAATTAGAGCCTGCTGAAAGGAACAGCGGGATTACATTTAAGAGTGAATGTCACGTGAATGACTTGACGATAGGGAACCAGAACTTAGTTCGTCACCATATTTTTGAAAGAGAACACCACGGTCTGCTGACAGGCTCAGCGCTAACGGATGTAAAAGTAACCCTCCTCAAAGGGCTTGCTCATAATAAGCATACGTCCGGCGGCGACTTTAGAGAAGCGGCT
Source organism: Bacillus lumedeiriae (assembly GCF_044891285.1). Lineage (NCBI taxonomy): Bacteria > Bacillati > Bacillota > Bacilli > Caryophanales > Bacillaceae > Bacillus > Bacillus lumedeiriae. The sequence goes on along the minus strand of NZ_JAUIYO010000006.1, from coordinate 28,847 downwards.
TACCGGGCGTTGAGACAAGGGCTGGAAAAAGCAGAAAATCTCGTGTTGGAGCCATATTATCATTTTAAAATTAAAGTAGAAATCGATCAGATGGGAAAAGTATTGTCTGATATTCAAACGGCACACGGAAGTTTTGATCCGCCAAAAACAGAAGGAAATAAAGCGGTTTTGACCGGCAAAGTACCGGTAGCCACGTTTATGAACTACAGCACGGAACTGGCCTCTTTCACACAAGGAAAAGGAATGATCAATATGGTCTTTGGCGGCTATGACCGATGCCATAATGAAGAAGAGGTAATTAAGAGAATTGGTTACAATAAAAGTGCAGATCCTGAGTATAGCTCGTCGTCCATTTTTTGTTCAAAAGGACAAGGTTATACCGTTGCCTGGGATCAGGCAGAAGCAGAAATGCACGGTTTATAAAAAAATAGTATTTGAATAATACCTGCAGTTTTTATTACCCATCAGGCTGATTGAAGGACAAATGTTTTCTATCAGCCTGATGGTATTAGAGTAGACTTTTTTTACAACCTGAACATGATAGATGGTTTGATATGTTTATTCGTAACTAGCAGTTTTAGATCTATATGGTTGGTTAGCACGGATGTATTCAGGCTTATTTTTCCACTTTAGATGAGAATAAACGATAACTAGTTTGCCTAGTAAGGTTCTCCCACGATAGGATTTAAATTCATCTGCCTCAAATCCACCAAAACCTTTTTTAAATTGGTTGATTCCCTGTCCTTCCTTATCATTTGGGTCAAGAGACAAACCGCAAAAGTCGTACCATGTGCCTCCTTTTTCCTTGAAAGAAAGAATGGATTTCCAGTGTAATAGGCGATTAGCTCTTCCAATTAAGTTTCGCTCAGAAGAATCTTTACCTGTTCGTAAAGAAGCGGAATAGAGCATGATGGATCGTTGTCCATCGAAAATGTAACCATGGCAGCAGAGTGGTTTATTTTCATATTTCACCATGGTAATGGTGAATGCATTTTTGTCACGCAGCGACTTTATCTTATCGGGGAGACAAGGAAGAATTTTTTTTGCTCGTGCGAATTTATTGAAAAATTGAGCAAACTCTTGGATCTCCTGGTCACTAGGGTGATTGATTTCATCATAAGTTAAACCCTCCCTTATGGCCCTGTTTATTTTATAGCGTGTATTTTTGTGGAAATCATGAAAAATGTCATCTTCCTGTTTTCTTAAATCTATCACTAAGGTTCGGAACATCCTACATAAAATAAAAGGGCTTTTTTTATGAGGTACTGAATGCTTTTCTGTTTCGGGAGTTTGCAAGCATGAATGAAGATGTACATCTCCTTTTTTTACATGTATGGCTGCATTCATATCGAATGTTTCCATAAATCGCAGGAACGTGCGTTTGTAAAGGATAGTAAGCATTTTGACACTCCTTGTTTGTTTTCACTCATTATTTTTAAAAATAGTTGAACTCTTTCGTGTGAGGGTCAATCACACTGACGTTGCACCCGTGAATATTGCATTCAAAAACTTTTCCCATTCATGTAATAGGATGGTTTAAGTCATTAAATAAACTATATGAACAATAAATAGGATAAATTCCCTTAGATAAAAGGAAAAAGGATCTGGTTAATTTGTAAAAAACGGAATAAATTCCGCTGCTTTGATGTGGAAAGGATCAATAAGCAGGCATAAATGGTTAAAGATACATAAATTCAATATTTGTATCAATAATCAGAATTATATATGGATACACTCCAAAAATATCTTTGCAGATTTTTGTAATAACTTTCTCTTAGTATGTGAAACAGCTAAATAAATTCCCGATCAGTCAAATGGGTCTAAATATTCAAACGATTAAATTTTATTTCAGGTACTTCGTATGGTATTATTTAGATAAAAAGTTTCATTTATACATAGGGGTATAAAAAATGAAAAAAAGTATACGTTTGAAAATGGTGTTCATCTTTTCTGTCATTGTATTGTTATCTTGTTTAGTTATTTCTTATCTTAGTTATATGTCTTCCGTTCATTTAGTGGAAGATTCTTTAAGTGATGTAACGGGAAGTATTGCCGAGCAGGCAGCTAAGACGATCGATGCGGATCGATATCAAAAAGAAATCACATTAGACAATGGAGAGAATGGATATTACAAGGAACTGCGTACGGAATTGAACGATATCAGAGAAAAAACGGGATTGACTTATTTATTTACGATGTCTCGTGAAAAAACAGAACAGGGATATGATTACTTTTATATGGTAGATGGTATGCCTGAAGGTGCTGAAGATGCTTCACAATTAGGGGATAAAGAAGATGTAAGTACGTACCCTAATATAGTAAAAGCGTTTGAAACAGGAGAAATACAGGTTGAGGTGTCTAATACGGAAGAATACGGAGCCCTTGTTACTACGTATGTTCCATTAAAGTCTGACTCTGGTGAAGTAATCGGTATTGTAGGAGCGGATTTAGATGCTGCTCAAGTCTTTGTGGCAATGGATGTTTATCAAAAGAAAATCATTAAGTGGACCATTTTTATTCTGCTAGGCAGTATCATCGTTGTGTACTTATTTACTCATTACTTAGTCAAACCATTAAAGGACTTAACCGATCAGGTTTCAAAGGCGGACAGTGGCGACCTGTCCATTGTGCTTGAATCTAATCGGACAGATGAAATAGGCACGTTAACAGCAGCGATTCAACAAATGATGAATGATCTAAAGGGAGTTATTCAGGGGATCAACGTGAATTCTGTTGAATTAGTGAATGCCTCTAACAAGCTTTTGGATAGTACGAACGAAGTAAAGGAAGGAAATTACCAGGTGGCTGTAACGATGAATGAGTTATCAAACGGGGCAGATGAGCAGGCAAGTTTTGCTTCTGAAGTTTCTCAAACGATGAAAGATTTTACCCGTCAAATTCAAGAGACAAGCAGCCAGGGAGCAGAACTCAATCATTCGTCCCATAAGGTAATAGAATTAACACATACCGGCGATACGCTGATGAATGAATCTGAGAAACAAATGGATGCCATTCATCAAGGAATGCTAGAATCGATTGAAAAAGTGAAGAGGCTGGACGTACAATCAAAAGAAATTTCGAAACTCGTTCAAGTGATTCAGCAAATTGCGGATCAAACGAATCTATTAGCATTAAACGCTGCTATAGAAGCCGCGCGGGCGGGAGAACAAGGAAAAGGGTTTGCCGTAGTTGCGGAAGAAGTGCGTAAATTAGCTGAGCAGGTATCAGGATCGATAGGGAATATTATTGAGATCGTTGAAGGTGTTCAGCATGAATCGAATGAAACGGTCAACACTTTACAGCATGGATATGCGCAAGTAGCTGAAGGAGCGCAGAAGATTAAAACGACAAGGGAAACCTTTAATGAAATTAATCACTCTATATTGAATATGCAAAAGCAAATACAGAATATTTCAGGGAATGTCAATACGATTTTCAAACAAAGCGAAGAGATTAATCATTCGCTTGAAAGTGTCGCTTCGATAGCCGAAGAGTCTTCTGCTGGAATTGAACAAACGTCAGCTTCTATTCAACAATCAACCAGTGTGATGGATGAAATTGTAGCGAGTTCCGAATCTGTTGCTTCATTGGCTGAGGAGTTAAATCGTTCGGTTGATCATTTTAAGCTCAGTTAAAAATTGGCTGTGGCATCTGAAGAAGGACCGAATAAAAAAAGTATTGGTTTGCCATAGTAAGGACGTACAGTCATTTAAAAATGATAAGGAGGTCTTCACTATGGACCACACAAATGCAACCTGGAAAAATGAAAACGTCATTTCGCAGTTACGTAATTCGGTAGATAATGTCATGATGGCTGTAGGACAGGCTCAATCAAACCCTACACAACAATTCATCCAGCAGGCACAAAGTATGATTAATCGGGCAGATAATGCACTTGATAATGCTCTTCAAAATGGCGGGCATATGGAACCGATCCATAGACTTCAAGAGCAGCTGGATCACAATAAAGAGCAGCTGCAGCAATTGCAATCATTGAAGAACGATTAACCAAAGGAACTGTCTTATAAGGGTCTGACACTTTTGCTTTAGGAAAGCTTAATCTTACTTAACGAGGAACTTACAGTTTTACGCTTCTTCTTCAATGAATTGGAAGAAACCTCTGACTGGCCGACAGAGCAGGCGGTTAAGTTCAGTGAAGATTCTGGAGATAGTCTATAATCTAGATTGAACTATATAAAAACTCCCTTCTGGGTAATGGCACGCAGCCTGCCCAAAAGGGAGTTTTTCGTTATTGATTTACATTTTCAGATGCAGTCGTATCAATGTCTTTTTTTCTTCCTTTTCCTAGCCTGCTAAAACCAAAGCCGGACGTTGTAAATAAACGATAAACGGCTGGGATTAATAATAAAGTAATAAAAGTGGCGAACATCAGGCCGGATATAATTACGGTTGCCAGCGGTGCTTGATAGTTGCCTGAAGTGCCAGATGCCATCGCTAAAGGAAGCATGCCGCCAGCAGTCGTTAAAGTAGTCATGAAAATCGGCCTGATGCGGTTTTTTCCTGCTTCTACAAGTGCATCTGGAACAGAAAACCCTTCTTTACGGAGCTGATTCGTCCGATCAATAAGAAGAATGGCATTGTTTAAGACGATACCAATCAACATGACAATACCAATTCCAGACATGAGATTAAGCTCCATCTGCGTAACAAATAATCCAACAATCACTCCGACAATTGTCATCGGGATGATAGACATCACGATCAAAGGGTGGCCCAAATGATTAAATTGAACAGCCATAACGACGTACACTAGGAAAAGCGCAATGGCTAATACGAAAACCATATCCATCATTAATTCCTGCTGCTGTTCTAGATCACCTGCTGCAGCGATTGTATATCCTGACGGAGTCTTAAACTCTTTTATTAGCTTTTGTACGTCTCGATTAACGGTTCCTAAGTCCTTTCCTTCAATGTCGGCTGAAATGGAGATAAATCGTTCTCCGTCTATATGGGAGATTTCATTTGGTGTATTTACACTTTTTAACTCAATAAAGTTGGATAACTTTTGCTCGCCGTTTTTAACAGGAACTTTCAAGTCGAGAAGGTCGGCTTTCGTATCGGTCTTTTCTTTCCATTTCACTATTAACGGGATGTTTTCTTTATTAATAGTCATTTCACCAATAGGCATTTGTAAAAAGGCCTGCTCGATAAATTGTTTTACTTGGAGTTGCGATAAGCCTGCTTTTTCTATTTCTTTTTCTTTTAATACAACTACCTGCTCCTCGGAAGTGCGTTCCATAGAATGGCTCACTTCAACAATACCATCAATCGAATGAAGCTCTTTCATAAAGTCATCTGCAACAGCCTGAAGCTGGTTGAAGTTTTCTCCTTTAATATTCACTTGAACAGGCGAGCTTCCGCCGCCGGACATTGTACTTTGAACGTTTTTAATCGGCTGGGTATCTTGCAGAGACCGGAGCGACTTTAAGATTTCTTCATTTACTTCCTTTTGTTCCTTATTAATATCATCGCCCTTTGTCATGTTAATGATCGCATAAAACATGCCGCCATTGTCCATGACGTAGTTGGATTCAACATCCTCAATCGCTTGGAGTTTTTTATGGATGTTCTGTGCAGCTTCTTCTTTCTCCTTTGCTGAAAGGCCTGTTTCTAGATTAATCATTAGTTCCGTATAACGGTTAAACATATCCGGCATGATCGTCATAGGAATTTTCGTTACGAGCAATAATGAGCCGATGAACAGCATGAAAAAGAGGGCAATGACAGCCAAGCTGTGCCGTTTTCTCTTAATTGTCCAAGAAACTGCTTGGCTATAGCCGCGGAGAAAGGGCCCTTCATGTCTGATTTTCTTTTGTTTCCGCAGCTTTAATATATTCTCAGAAAGAGCAGGAATAAGTGTGAAGGCTACGATAACAGAGCTGATGAGTGTAATAGCGACAACTGCTGAGAGTATAATCATGAATTGACCCATATCACCGCCGATAAGCCCAATCGGCAGAAAGACGACGATTGTTGTTAACATAGACGCAAGAACAGCGGCTGCTACTTCTTTTGTACCGGTTAATACAGCATTAAGATTGGCTAAACCTTGCTGCTTTTTGCTGTAGATAGATTCGAGTATAACAATGGAGGCATCGACCATCATTCCAATACCTAATCCAAGACCGATCAATGTTAAAAGGTTAAAGCTGTAATCGAATATCCACATGGACGCAAAGGTAAGTAAAACAGAAGTGGGAATGGATAGTGCAATAATAAAAGTCGCCCGCAAATTGCGCAGGAAAATAAGGAGTACGGCAATGGCAATGGCTCCACCGATTAAAATATTATCTGTTACTCCATCAAGTGATTCCTGAACATAGTCAGCTTGTGCGACAATTTCGTTTAATTCAAAGTCATTAACGAGGTTTTCCTCACGAATGCGTTCTACTTCTGCCCGTACAGCTTTTGCCATTTGGATTTGTGTCACGTTAGGAACACGGCCGACCTGGATAAAAATAAAATCTTTCGTGCCATTTTTCCAGACAAAAGAAGAACTGTCCAGCGGCTGTAAGGAAACATCAGCGACATCTTTTAAGTCAATAAATCCAGTTTGAACAGGGAGTTTAATATGTTTTATATCTTCAATGTTTTCTAATTTTGTATTCCAGCGAAGGGAAGGAGCATCCTTGTCATTGCTTAATTCACCTAAAGAAGCTTCGTTGTTTACTTGTTGAATCATTTCGACTGCCTGGGAAACATTTAATCCTTTTTCTGTCAGTTTTTCGCGATCAAATTCAATTGTCGCCTCATGCTCTAATAATCCTGAAAGTGAAACGTCTCTCACTTCAGGAAGTGCTTCTAATCTAGGTTCTAACACATGTTTAGCGAAGGAAGACATGTTTTCCATAACCCCGCCGGATACATCCATGAAAAATTCATAGCCTTGATTCGTCCCATATTGTCCCGTTGCGACCTCTGTTATGCCAGCCACTTCAGCCTTTAGCGCATTGGCGATCGATTCCACTTCTTTAGACAGCTCTTCTCCCCGACCGCGTTCAAAGGTGAGTTGAAGGGAGCTTCGTCCGATATTGGTCGTTGAGTGGACGCTTTCCACGCCGTCAATAGCTCGGACTTTCTGTTCTAAAGGGATGGTAATCGTTCGTTCCACTTCAATCGCAGCCATTTCTCCAGCATTCATTTCCACATAACCAGCATCCATTCCGATCGGGGGCAGTAACTCTTTGTCTAATTTGAAGATCGAATAACCTCCAAGCACTATGACTAAAGCCGCCATTAATCCAACTAAAATCTTTTTCTGAACAATAAAGTTTACTAGTTTCATTCTCATTCTCCTCGCTTCAATCATTTAGCTAAAGCCCTCAAGTTCCAATCATATGCATAAACGTAAGAAGAATAACTAAAATGATTTTCATATTTACTTACATAATTATAATGTAATATCCATATATGGTAAAATATTCATCATAATTGTATCTCTAACGATCATTCTTTATAACGAACGAAAGACAGATCTTTTTCTAAGACTTTAGATGTAGAAGGGATGAATAAAGAAAACCCGGACCTTCCTAGTTCGCGGGAAAATCCGGGTTTTTTGTGTTAATAAGAGAGGCGGTGCTACAGGAAAGTAAAATGAGTGACTCTGTTACGGCCGTGGTGCTTAGATGAATAAAGTGCCCGGTCGGCTTTCGATTGAAGTGTGCTTTCGGTATCTCCCGGTGTCATAGTGGCAATACCAATGCTGACTGTGATGGGCGTAATGGTCCAACGGGCATGTTCGACACTTGAACGGATTCTCTCAGCGGCAGCCAAGGACTCGCTTTGGTTCATATTTGGAAAAATAAATGCGAATTCTTCCCCTCCATACCTGGCTGCGATATCTCCATCTCTACACTGACTTTTCAATATCTGCGCCAGTTCTTCCAGCACTTTGTCCCCGGTTAAGTGCCCAAAAGTATCATTGATTTTTTTAAAATGATCGAGATCGAGCAGAAGAAGTGAAAGTGGCTGAGATGATTTAGCGGCTAAGTTGATGTTTGCGGTTAAACTGTCTTGAAAACTGCGTCGGTTTTTCAGACCTGTCAATTCGTCTGTTGTCGCTAATAGAAGTAATTTAGCGTTCAATTCCTCCATCTCTTTTTGTTTAGACTCTAAATCATTTTGTAAACGTTCCATGTCCGCTATGGCTTTTTTCTTAATTCGGTTCGTTTCTTCGGCGGCCTTTTTAGCTGCAAGCAGTGCCTGCTCATATTCATAACGCTGCCGCATTGGGATAAAAACACAATCATTTACAATAGTTCCTTCACGCTCTTTGCGTGAAGCATTGACAAGTACCGGAATATCATGATTCGTTTTTGACTTAAGCGTGAGGTACATTTCCTCCACTTTATTATGAAGTTGAATCATTGGAAAAAAATAGAGCTGGTAAAAGGAGCGGCCGGGCACCGTCAAAATCTTGCTGATATGCTGTCCCCTAAGCATATAGTGGTCATAGCCGAGTAAATTGAGCAGTGTTTTATTGATAGACAGGATTGTGCCGTCATCATTAAGAGATAAATAGCCGCACGGCGCATAGTTCAACTGTTCATCCATTGATACGACCGTCTTCTTGATTCATTGGGGACGATAAATATTCTTTTATTAAACGAATGGTTTCATCAGGGTGGCTTAGGTGAGGGCAATGCCCGGTTGCCTGCATAAAACGAAGTGTACTATGCTGAAGCCGTTTATGAATATACTCACCGACTTCCACTGGAGCGATCGCATCCTCGGCACACTGCAAAATAAGAGAAGGAATAGTGACTTTCGGTAAATCTTCCCTATTGTCTGAGAAAAAGGTGGCTGTGGCAAATTGACGCGCAATTAGTGGATTGGTCGAACAAAAGCTTTCCTCTAATTCCTTTGAGAGTTCCGGGCGATCAGGATTTCTCATGATCATTTGCGCGAGATAGTTTGCCCATCCGATATAATTCATCTCCATCATGTCGATCAACCCTGCAAGGTCCTCTTTTTCAAATCCTCCATGGTATTCTGGCGGGTCATTTAAATAGCAAGGGGAGGGACCGATCATAATAAGGCGTTCAAAATGCTTAGGTTCTTGAATAGATGCCAGCATGCCGATGGTGCTGCCAACTGAATGTCCAACAAAAACCGCATCTTTTAAATCAAGAGCAGCACATATATCAAGCAAGTCCCGGGAATAGCCGTGAAGGTTACTGTACTTATCAGGAATATAAGCCTCATAATCAGACTTTCCCGAACCCACATAATCAAAGAGAATGATGCGGTAGTCCTTTTCAAAGGCCGGGGCCGTCAGCCTCCACATGTTTTGATCGCATCCGAAGCCTGGAGCAAAAATCATTGCTTGTGTGCCCTTGCCTGTAATGTTTACATTATTACGTGAAAGAATATGCTGATTCATAAAGAAACCCCTTTTATACGGAAAATAAGACCGCCTTGCTTATTTGTGTATCTCATTTAAAGGCAGTGGTTAAAGTGGTAAAATATACCCAATAACAAAATTATATACTAATCTATGTATCCCTACAATAATAGGGGCTTCAAGAGGGCGAATACTAATGTATATTGTGCTGCCGCTAGTTTTGGAAAGCTGCTAAAACGGTAAAGTTGAAGGTATCGTGCAACTAAAGAAGATCTTATAATATGAGGAAGCCTATTGAATAAAAGAAAATAATGTGTCTATCTAATGAAGTAATGATTGAGTATCATCCCGTTGTGGTACACTTTAATTGATTTAAAAATGGACCGTAAATAGAGGTGGGCACAGGTGAAAACAGTCTTAGTTATTGGCGGCGGTGTCACTGGATTAGCTGCTATGTATGAATTACATAAATGGAAACAAGAAAATCAATCGGATGTAAGGCTAATCCTTGCAGAAGCTTCTAGTGAGCTCGGCGGGAAAATCCGTACGGTGAAAGAGGGCGGGTTCGTTATGGAAGCGGGGGCCGATTCTATGGTTACCCGTAAAGCGAAGGAGATGTCATTTATCGAGGAGCTCGGTTTGGAAGATCAGGTCGTCTATAACGCTACGGGCCGCTCGTTTATTTATACAGACGGAGAATTAAAGCCGATTCCTAGTGATGCGGTATTTGGTATTCCGGCGAGTGTCGAGTCATTGGCGAAAAGTACACTTATCTCGGCCGAAGGAAAAGTGGAAGCGCTGAAAGATTTTTATACAAAAAATGAAACGTTCGCAAAGAACAATTCCATCGGTGCGTTTCTTGAGCATTTTCTTGGAAAAGAACTAGTTGAAAAGCAAATCGGCCCTGTTCTTTCTGGTGTGTATTCCGGCAGCCTCAGTGATTTAACGATTGCATCTACATTGCCTTATTTATTAGATTATAAGGTGAAATATGGAAGTATCATAAAAGGATTGGAAGCAAATAAAGAAAAGTTTCAAAGCGGCAAGAAGTTTCTTTCTTTTCAAGGCGGCTTAATGACCCTCATTGATGCATTTGAAAGAAAGCTTGAGGAAGTAGAAATTTTAAAGAATATAAAAGCAGAAAAGATTGATAAAGTGAACAACCGTTACTCTGTATCTTTGACAAATAATGAAACGATTGAAGCGGATTGTGTAGTGCTCAGCATTCCTCACACTGCGGCTGAAACGTTATTAGATGATCCACAGCTGCAAACAGAATTTGCTGGGTTGAAAAACAGTTCGTTAATTAGCGTGTATGCAGGTTTTGATGTACCGGACAGCCTGCTGCCAGCGGATGGAACGGGCTTTATCGTCGCAAACAGTCAAGAATTATCGTGTAATGCCTGCACGTGGACAAGCCGAAAATGGACACATACGTCGGAAAGCGGCAATTTGCTCGTGAGGCTTTTTTATAAAAGCAGTCATCCAGCATTTGCTGCTCTGCAGAAAATGAATGAAGAAGAGTTGCTGCAAGTGGCACTTGATGATATAAACAAAGTCCTCGGAATGAAGCTTGAACCAGTGGTAAGCGAAGTAACGAATTGGACGGACAGCATGCCGAACTATCTGATTACCCATCCAAAAAGTGTCGAGGTGCTCGAAACTAAACTCGCTGACGCTTATCCAGGCATTCTGCTCGCTGGCTGCTCGTATTACGGGGTCGGCATTCCAGACTGTATTGAAAACGGAGAAAGCACAGCGAGAAAAGTAATTGGATTGCTTTAACACAGTGATGTAGTTTATGAATTTTAATTGGCTCAGCCTTTGGCTGGGCTTTTTGTTTTAGTATGTAGTTCATTAGCTATTCAAGTATAAAAATAATCCCGATAAAAAACATAGAAATTATTGACTAAAGGAAAATGATTTAATATGATTAGAAAAACCGACTGACTAATCAATCGGGAAGGAGGGAGAAACTATAACGAAACAAGAAGAGGTTGTAGATAGAAGAGAACAGATTTTACAAATCTCGCTGTATTATTTTGCTGAATATGGATATCATAAAACGAAAATTTCCGATATTGTTCGTGAAGCAGGAGTAGCACAGGGAACTTTTTATTGGCATTTCAAAAGTAAAGAGGCGATTGCTTTAGAAATTATTCATCGAGGACGAAAGCATCTTTTAGAGGTTATATCCCAAGGATACCGGCAATCAAAAGGAACGGTTCAGGATGCTGTAAGAGCGTCGGAAAAGTTGTTTGAAGATTTGTTTTCCTTCTCGATGAAAAACAAATATTTCATGGGCCTTTTGCTTAAGGGAATGGAAAGTGAAGATTCAGTGAACGAAGCGATTATCGAAACTCGAATAAAAATGGAAGAAGCGTTTCAAAATAACATTAAGCGAGCCATACATATGGGGATTTTACCTTCAAAGGACCCCGCTTTACAGTCAGCTTTATTAGTCAGTTTAATTGAAGGGATTCTTTCAAGGTGGTTATTTGGTCCTGCTGCATATGATTCGCGTCTTAATGAAAAATCAGCTAAAGATCTGGCGCAGGAAGTTGTAAGATTTGAGTTTTTTGGGTTGCTTGGAATATAGCGAAAAGGGAGAGAAAAAGATGAAAAAGAGACGTTCTTATTTAGCGTTCATTTTATTATTAACATTGACGCTGCTGCTAAGTGCCTGCGGCTCAAAAAGCAAGGAGGAGCCGGCAACTAAAGAAGGCGGCACTCAGGCTGGGTTATTACAGGAAGTGAAAGATCGAGGTGTGTTAAAAGTAGGCTTGATGGGAACGTATCAGCCGTACAATTTCTTGAACGAGAAAAAAGAAATGGACGGTTTTGATGCTGACATTGCCAAGGAGATTGCAAAGCGCTTAGGGGTAGATGTGGAGTTTGTTGCTCAAGAGTTTTCTGGAATGATTGCAGGATTACAGGCGGACAAATTTGATGTAGTGATTAGTCAAATGACCATTACAGATGAGCGCAAAAAACAAATGGATTTTACAGATCCTTATATTACAAACCATGTAAAAGTAATTGTTCAAAAAGATAATAATACGATTAAGTCAGTAGAAGACTTTAAAGGAAAAGATATCGGTGTAGGACTAGGAACGAATGATGAAACATACCTTCGGACAGAGCTGCTTCCAAAAGTAGGCGATTTTACAATTAAAACGTATGATGATGTCATTACTTCATTAAAGGATTTAGATGCCGGCCGAATCGATGCGACGATTAATAATATGTATGCAATCAAACCGGTTGTTGAAAAGAATGGTTTTAAAATCAAGGCAGTTGGTGAACCAGTTAAGTCCGATCAAGCGGGGATCGCGGTACGTAAAGGCAATGAAGCTTTCGTCAAAGAATTGAATAACATTTTAGGTGAAATGAAAAAAGACGGAACATACAAGAAGATTTACGTGAAATGGTTTGATGAAGAACCGCAAGAATAAGCGATGCAAAAAGAAAGGACTTCAAATGTAAAATGGATATTGTCATAGCTAATCTGCCATTTTTGTTAAAGGGAGCGTATTATACGCTCCTTATTACTGTTGTTTCTATGTTTTTCGGTCTCATTATCGGTGTCATTACGGCGATTGCGAGACTTAAGGGGAATCGGTTCGTGAGATGGATGGCCCGCGCATATGTCTCGATTATTAGAGGAACTCCGCCATTAGTGCAAATTATTATTGTCTACTATGGCCTTGTTGATTATGGAATTCGGCTGGAACCGCTAATGGCTGCTTATATTGCGTTAAGTATAAACATCGGTGCGTACATATCGGAAGCGCTGCGAGGGGCGCTGCAGTCGATTCCAAAAGGACAGACAGAAGCAGCCTATGCATCTGGAATGACGCCATTTCAGACAATGAAGCGAATTATCTTGCCACAGGCTATTCGGATCGCCATTCCTCCAATGGGAAACACCTTTGTCGGAATGTTGAAAGAAACATCACTCGTTTCTGTGATTACTGTGACAGAACTGTTGCGTTCAGCACAGTTATTAATTGCCCAATATTATGTGTACATGCCTTTTTATTTATCTATCGCAGTTATGTATTGGGTGATGAGTACAGGATTTTCTTTCCTATTAGAAAGAATTGAAAAACGTTTATCAATATATGAATAAGCTGGGGTTTTATCATGATAAAAACGAACGATTTATCAAAAAGCTTTCATGATTTGGAAGTGCTAAAACAAATTGATTTTCAAGTGAATGCTGGTGAAGTTGTTGCCATTCTCGGGCCAAGCGGCTCCGGGAAAAGCACACTTCTTCGTTGTTTGAACGGGCTTGAGGAATTGACGGGGGGCAGCATTGAAGTAAGCGGAATTGTTGCGGATGCACAGCAAAATAAAAAAGAGCGCAGTAAACGAATTCGTGATATTCGTTTACATACAGGAATGGTCTTTCAGCAATTTAATTTATATCCACATAAAACCGCACTGCAAAATGTGATTGAAGCTTTGCTTGTAGTGAAAAAGTGGAATAAGGAAAAAGCGATTGAAAAAGGAGAAAGTCTGCTTGCAAGAGTAGGGATGCTTGAAAAAAGAAATGAATATCCTTCAAGGCTGTCCGGTGGTCAGCAGCAAAGGGTAGCCATTGCAAGGGCATTGGCAATGGAACCGGATATTATGCTTTTTGATGAGCCAACATCAGCCCTTGACCCTGAGTTAGTAGATGAAGTATTAATGGTCATTAAAGAGCTGGCTAAGGAAGGAATGACGATGGTCATCGTGACACATGAAATGCAATTTGCCCGCGAAGTAGCCGATCGAATTATTTTTATGGCAGACGGAGTGATCGTAGAACAGGGAACACCAGAGAAGTTTTTCTCCAGTCCTGAAACAGAACGGGCAAGAAAGTTCTTGAAGATGGTATGAGATGAATCTAACGAAGAGAGGGATACAATAAATGAAAGTACTTGCAAAATGGAATGGACAGCGCGCTTTTACAGCTGTTGGTGATTCAGGATATGAAATGAACATGGATGCAACAGAAGCATATGGAGGGAAAGGAGAAGGAGTGACACCGACTGAAATGCTCTTAGGGGCATTAGCGGGCTGTATCGGCATTGATGTGACAATGATTTTAAAACCACACTTATCCTCCATTGAAAAACTGGAAATTGAAACGGACGGTACGAGAAAAGAAGATCTGCCAAAGGGATTCACTTCGATTGATGTGACATTTAAAGTGGACGGAAATATAGACAGCAAAAAGATCTGGCGGGCGATTAAGCTTGGAAAAGAAAAGTATTGCGCTGTTTCAGATTCATTGAAAGCAAGGGTCACCTTTCAGCTGATTTTAAACGGTGAGAAACAAGAAGAACCAATTTGAATTTCTATGTAAAATACTTTTTTGTAAAAACAAAGTTTAAAAAAGAGTAAACAGGGATAACATAAGTCTGTAAGTGCAATCTGTTATTTATAAGCTGGGAGGCAACAAAAAATGGAACATGGTAAAGTAAAATGGTTTAACAGTGAAAAAGGGTTCGGCTTTATTGAACGAGAAGGCGGCGAGGACGTATTTGTTCATTTCTCCGCTATTCAATCAGAAGGTTATAAAACCTTGGAAGAAGGCCAAGAAGTAACATTTGACGTTGAAGAAGGCCAACGCGGCCCGCAAGCGACAAACGTAACGCCAGTATAATTCACTAAACCACAGGGACTGTCTCGTAAAGGTCTGATCTCACTTTCAATAGACTGTATACAGTGGATGTTCATCCATGACATATACAATGTATTGTTGATGTGGGGGCTGACCTATATTGTGAGACAGTCCTTTTTTGCATTATAGATTCGATTGTTTTCCAAAATGTAACCTTTTTAATGCTTCTTGAAGATTGACGAAGGGATTCAATTCATCAAAATGAATGCCAAGATTAACGATGGTTTGAGCGATTTCGGGCCGGATGCCGGTTAAATGGGCTTCAACTCCTATTAACTTTAATGCTCTGATCACTTGAAAGAGTTGATCACCTACCATTGTGTCGATAATAGGGACACCGGATACATCAATAATCATATGGGACAGACTCATGCGGGCTCCTTCATTCAACGCAACGTCCATGATGAGCTTGGCCCGGTGTGTATCAATGGCTCCAACGAGTGGAATCACTGCTATGCCTTCTGCGATAGGAACAACAGGAACAGATAGTTCTTCGAGTGCTGTATAAGCGATTTTCATTAATTTATTGCTGTGGGCTTCGTACACCTCACCAATCACTTTACATACTTGATCAATTAAAGGGTCAATCATTTTTGATACATCAAGCATTGTGATCGCTGCGAACCTTCTCTGTTCCAACTCCACTGTGAATACATCCCAAATGACTGTACGATAAGTCGCCACTTCTCTTAAAACATTACTTAAGGAAATATTGTATTGAATAGCGATTTCGGCTGTTTTCCTTCCCCACTTTTCCACCTCTTCGGCAACGAGGCTTCCTTCTTCATATAAAGCCCGGCCGAAACATTTCATGAGCTCGGCCCGATAGTTCGTTTGCTCGTTTAATGACAAGTTAGCTTTCGTTAAGTGTTGTTTCCCTTCTTCATTTAATGAACTTTCTACCCTGTGTGCTAGAGTTAGGTGATTGTCCACGATTTTCTGGCCTATGTATAGAAGTTCATCTTTCATTTTAAATGCCAACTCCTTATGATAGAATTAGATTTATTATAATCTATTTTAGAAAAATAGGCGGAATTATGCTCCTTTTCCTAAAGTGGATGGGCAAATTAATCGTAAAGTGGATGGTCCTTTTTTAAGAAAATGGCTTAAAATAGAGAGTAAGTATGTTATATGTGCGGTGTGAGAGGAGAGAAAGATGGTTATATTATTCATATGTACTGTGCTTTTGGTAGCAGTCGGGGCTTATGGGACAATGCTAAGCACTAGGGGAGACAATGAGTATAGACAAGCGGCGAAAGGAAACATCGCTCGTTTATCATGGATTTATGCTGTCGTAGTGACGCTTTCCCTAGCAGCAGTAGGTCTGTATATTGCTTTTTAAGGAAATGAGCTTTTCTACCTTTATTTAGCATCTCAACGTATACAAAATAGTCCTTTTATCAAGACCTGTCTACAAACCTAAGAGACAGGTTTTTTGCTTTGTTAGTAAAGGTGAAAGGGGCAAGATGAATGGAATGGAAGCCAGATCACACAGATAAACAGCCGATATATAAGCAGATTGCCCAATATATTGAACGTAAAATCTCGAATGGTGACTATGGTGCTGGAAGTAAACTACCATCAGAGCGGACATTAGCAAAGGAATTAAAGGTAAATCGCAGCACTGTAACTGCCGCTTATGAAGAACTTCGGGCAGCAGGGATTGTTACTAGAAGAGAAGGAAGCGGTACGCATGTTTCCGCCGATATATGGGGATTGTCAAAAAAGCGTACGCCAAATTGGAATCGGTATGTCGAGTTTGGTTCGCTCTTGCCTAACGATCCTTTAGCAAGACGAATTCGTAAAGAAACTTGGGAAAAGGACATCATTAATTTCGCTACTGGTGAACTATCTGCGGATTTGTTTCCGTTGCTGTATTTTCAAAAACTATTATCTGAAAAAACGTTTGATGGTTTTCTTGGCTATGATCATCCAAAAGGGAATTTATCACTTCGGGAAACGGTTGTTTCGCACGTAAAGGAGTACAAAAAGATTGAGACCGGGACTTCATCAATAATGATTACTTCTGGCGCTCAGCAAGCAATTCATTTAATCGTCCAGTGTTTGTTAAAGCCAGGTGATGCGGTGGCGATAGAAGATCCTTCTTACAATTTTTCACTGCCGTTGTTTCAGTCTGCCGGCCTGCGGACATTCTTGCTGCCCGTAGATAAACATGGGGTACGGCCGGAAGACATTCTTTCTTTGTACGAAAAACATCGCATTCGCATGGTGTTTTTAAATCCTAACTTTCAAAACCCTACCGGTACTGTTCTTCATCATCGGCGAAGGAAGCAAATCTTGGAGTTATCTTCTTTATATGGAATTCCAATTATTGAAGATGATCCGTACAGCCTTACTTCTTTTTCAGGAAAAATTAATTCTACCTTAAAGTCAATGGATCAAAACGGCAGCGTCGTCTATATCACTTCATTAACTAAGGTGGTGGCATCAGGATTAAGAATAGGCTGGATGATCGGACCAGAGGCTGTGATTGAGCGGCTGGCAGATGCCAAGCAGCAAATTGATTTCGGGCATAGTATCTTTCCGCAATGGGTGGCTGATCAATTTTTGTCTTCAGACAGTTTTTCCAATCACATCGCTTTATTAAGAACTGAACTCAAGCGAAAAAGGGATTTGCTAGTGACGAGTATGAGGGAATATTTAGGCAGCAAAGTGACGTTTCAAGTCCCAGATGGCGGTATACATTTGTGGGCGAAGTTAAACGCGGATATCGATGAAAATAAATTATTAGAAGAAGCGATCAATCATGGGGTGGCTTTTGTTCCAGGGCGTTTACTAGGATCAGAAAAAGGAAATATGCGTTTTACATTTTCCCGCCCGGATGCAAGTGAAATTAAAGAAGGTATTTCTAGATTTGCTCAGGCTCTGCATCTATTTGAGTAAACGAATAAAACAGCGTAGTGGCAAACCACTTCGCTTCATACTAAAATAAAGAGAAGGAGCGATCGTTTGGACACCGAAGAAGGACACCTGCTCAAATGTTAGATAGATAGACTGTTAACGGACATGGAGGGATAGGAATGAAGGCAATTGTTCATGCGGAAACATTGGGTTTTGGCGGACTTACATATCGAGAAATGGAAGAAAGACAGCCGGGAGCTGGGGAAGTGAGTGTTCGGCTGAAAACAGCGGGATTAAATCATCGGGATTTATTCGTGCTTAACCGTCATAAACCAACAGATCCGCCTTTAATTATTGGCTCTGATGGGGCTGGAATTGTAGAAGCTGTCGGAGAGGGAGTAACAGGAGTTGAAGTGGGCGATGAAGTGATGATCAATCCGGGACTAGGCTGGCAGAAAAACAGTGAGGCTCCTCCTGCAGGATTTGAAGTTGTCGGTCTTCCTTTTCATGGAACGTTTGCAGAGAAAATTATTGTCCCTGCTGAAAATGTGGCATCAAAGCCGGCCTACTTAACGTGGGAAGAAGCCGGAGTCTTGTCATTGGCTGCACTAACAGCATATCGTGCGTTGTTCACACGAGGGCAAGTGAAGCCGGGAATGAAAGTATTGATTCCAGGAATCGGAAGCGGTGTAGCGACATTTTTACTGCAATTTGCGAAAGCGGCAGGAGCGGTCGTGTATGTCACGTCACGTTCAAAAGAAAAGAACGAAAAAGCACTGGCCCTTGGCGCAGACAAGGCGCTTGACAGTAACGCAGATTGGACAGAAGTGCTCGAAGGGGAAAAAATGGATCTCGTTATTGAGTGTGTCGGAGCAGCAACGTTCAACAAATCATTGGAACAGCTGCGTCCGGGCGGCACGATTGTCACGTTCGGTTCTTCCACGGGAGACGAGGTGTCAATCAACCTCCGTACTTTTTTCTATGGGCAGTTTAACCTTCTTGGTTCGACGATGGGAAGTACAGAAGAGTATCATGACATGTTAAAGTTTATTGAGAACCATCAAATCAAACCAATCATGGATGAAGTGTATCCACTCAGTGAATTTAGTAAAGCGTTTGAAAGATTGGAAAAAGCTGATCAATTAGGCAAGATCGGTTTTACTATTGGTTAATGAAGAAGCAGGGGCTGTTCCTTTGGTTTGGAACAACCCCTGTTTTTTTGATGATGGCGGCTGCAGGCGGTTGTTTTAGTAGGATAATGTGTAAAATAGCTCATAAGCAGAGAAAGTGAAACGGAATTATTTTTTAGAAAGGTTATGTTAATGACTAGTGTTGATTTTACCCCTTGGTTGATAGGAGCGCCCCCAGCAGAAATCAATAGGCGAGTTTAACAAAGCCTTTAGAAATAGCCAGAAAATAAACTAGGAATGAGTGACGAAATGAATAATAAAGTGCGTTTGAAAGTAAAGCCGGCTTTTGTGAAGAAAATGAAAGCGGGCTATCCGCTTGTTGATGCAGAGGCGGTAATCAATAAACAGGATGTAACGTCGGAAGGAACACTTATTGAGCTGGTTGATGAGAGAGGACAATTTATTGCACAGGGGTATTATGGAGAACAAAATAAAGGGATCGGCTGGGTGTTAAGTAAGAATGCCCATGAGGGGATCAATAAAGAATTCTTTAAAGGTAAAATCAAACGTGCATTAGACGAGCGGGCTGCTTTTTTTAATGATCAGGATACGACGGCTTTCAGGGTGTTTAATGGTGAAGGTGATGGGATCGGCGGCATGACGATCGATTATTTTGACGGTTTTTACTTAATTAATTGGTATAGCGAAGGCATATATCGCTTTAAAGCAGCCATCATTGATTCATTAATGGCTTTAATGGATGTGAAAGGCATCTATGAAAAAAAGCGGTTTGCTAAGAAGGGTGCGTATATGGAGGACGATGATTTTGTAATAGGAGAGCATGCGCCAGCTCCGTTAATCGTAAAAGAAAATGGCATGAACTTTGCGATTTATTTAAATGAAGGAGCTATGGTCGGGGTGTTTCTTGATCAGCGGGATGTACGAAAAGCCATTCGAGAGAACTATGCAGATGGAAAGCATGTGTTAAATACTTTTTCGTATACGGGAGCATTTTCTATTGCGGCCGCACTCGGAGGAGCTGCCAAGACGACGAGTGTGGACCTTGCTAACCGCAGCAGAAGCAAAACAGCGGAGCACTTTATGATCAATGGAATCGATGATGGGACACAGGATATCATTGTAGAAGATGTGTTCAACTATTTTAAATATGCAGTTCGAAAGCAATTAACGTTTGATATGGTGATCCTTGATCCGCCAAGCTTTGCCCGTTCCAAAAAGCACACATTTAGTGCGGGGAAGGATTACCCGGCGCTGCTCCAGGAAGCGATTCAAATTACAGAAAAAAACGGCATCATCGTTGCTTCCTCCAACTGCAGCACATTCAGTATGAGAAAATTCAAAGGATTTATTGAAAAGGCATTTAAAGAAACGGGTGATACATATAACATCCTGCGCGAATTCGGTCTGCCTAAAGATTTTAAAACGAATCCGGAGTTTAAAGAAGGTGATTATTTAAAAGTAGTCATCATCCAAAAAACAACATAAATAAAAGATTTTATCCAGCGATAGGTTGACTCAAAACAGTCTGACTTCACTAGTAGTATACTGTATATAGTAGATATTAATTATTCTAATATACAATATATTGCTGTAGTGTCTGACATTTTGTTTTTGAGTCAGCCTTTTCTTATGTCAATTCGGCTTCGTTGTGAAGCGAAAGGAATCTTATTGAGTGCAGGAGATGGAAATAAATTTTTCTTTTATAAAAATATTTCCGACTATTTAAAAAAGATTGACGGGTTGACTATATATTATTTATAATTTAACCAATAACATTTCCTTTAGATAGAATTTTATTCCACTGTACGGAAAATAGAAGCTGGCAGGACGGGAGTTTAGTGAATTCAAAGCCATATTCTATTAAGGAAGCGGTTTCATTTTAAGGGAAACAGTAAATATTCCAAGGATAGGAGGGGAATATCATGAAAGATATTCAATCCCATGAGCAGTTAAATCGCTCCATGAAAAAACGCCATTTATTTATGCTTTCGCTCGGAGGAGTAATTGGCACCGGCCTTTTTTTGAATGTAGGCTATACAATTAACCAAGCAGGTGCCGGAGGAGCTTTGTTTGGTTATTTAGTTGGTGGTTTGATTTTATATATGGTAATGGTTTGCCTAGGCGAGCTTGCTGTTCACATGCCGGTTACAGGTTCATTCCAAAAATATGCTGCTGAATATATTAGCCCCTCTGCCGGTTTTTCGCTTGGATGGATGTATTTTGTAGGATCGGCCGCTACTGCAGGAGTCGAGTTTACAGCAGCTGGAATTTTGATGAAACAATGGTTCCCTCATACACCTGTATGGATTTGGTGTGCTGTGTTCATCGTGCTTTTATTTGCACTAAATGCGTTAACTACGAGAGGTTTCGCAGAGGCAGAGTATTGGTTCTCTGCTATAAAGGTGGTTGCAGTCATCGCATTTATTGTAATTGGAATTGCAGGAATATTTGGTTTTATTCCTTTATCTGATCGTCCAACACCATTCTTTACGAATTTAGCTCCTTCTGGACTGTTTCCAGCAGGGATTGCGATTATCTTTATTACAATGATGAATGTTATATTTTCCTACCAAGGCTCAGAATTAATAGGTATTGCTGCGGGAGAAAGTGAAGATCCCGAAAAAAATATACCTAGAGCGATTCGAAATGTACTTTTCAGAATTATTATATTTTATATAGCTTCCATTATTGTTCTATCGGCTATCTTCCCTTCGTCTGAATTAGGTTTATTAGAAAGTCCTTTTGTTACTTTAATGAAGATTGCAGGAGTTCCTTATGCAGCGGGTATCATGAATTTCATTATTTTAACTGCTATTCTCTCAGTTGGAAATTCATGCATTTACGCGTCTACACGTTTACTATGGTCGATGGCTAATGATGGAATGGCACCTAAGATGTTCGGAAAGCTGTCGAAAAGAAAGGTACCGTTCAATGCGCTTGTATTTACAATGTCTTTTTCGCTATTGTCGTTATTAACTAGCTTTATTGCTGCTGATACTGTATTCGTATTGCTTATGTCAATCGCAGGAATTGCTGTGACGATTTCGTGGATGGGAATTGCTTTATCACAATACATGTTCCGGAAAAAGTTTATTAAAGCAGGCGGAAAAGTAGAGCAATTACAATATAAAGTCCGTTTCTATCCGTTCGTTCCATTGTTTTGTTTAGGATTCTGCACGTTCATTCTAGTGTTTCTTGCTTTTGATCCTACTCAACGAATTGGCTTGTTTTATGGACTGGGATTTTTGATTTTCTGTATGTTGTTTTATAAATTTAAGCTGGCAAAAAAAGTAGATTCTACGGAAAACAATGATGCTAGTAATGGAAATGTAATCTAGTATTAGCTTAGGTATTGATTAAACAAGGAATGGATCGGTTCGTAAATACCGATCCATTCCTTGTTTTTGTAATTTATTTTTATGATCCCCTATATCCTAATTTTGCAGAAATGCGCTTACCTGTTTCTATCACATTCTTAATAAGAAAATTAAGTCTGTCATCTGTCAAATTAAAGCTGACAATCCCGATACTCACTGCACCATAAACTTCTCCAAAATGGTCCAGGATCGGAGCAGCAACAGAGATGGTGCCTTCTGTCCTTTCACTGTGACTCATGCCATATCCTTTCATTTTAGTTTCTTGCAGCGTATCCCAAAGAGCAGATCTTTCCTGTTCTGGGAGAAGAGTATCTACAATTTTTTTTGCTTGCTTATAGGGCATATATGCAAGCATCACCTTATTAGCAGCTCCAACGGGCATTGGGACTTTTAAGCCGAGTTGGTCATACACCCGAATTTGATTCTTTTCACTGTCGATGCGTTCGATAATAAGCGACTCCATTCCGGTTGGCTGACTAAGATAGACGCTTTCTTCTACTTGGTTCATTAAAATTTCCAACTCAGGTCTTATTTTACTGACATAGTCCATTTTGTCATACATTTGCAGGCCATATTCCAACCAAATATTACCTAAACCGTATTGTTTGGATTGTTCATCTTGTTGGATTAAGCCGTGTTTAGACATCGCTTTTAACAAACGATGCATGGAACTGATAGGAAGATCGCATTCTTGCGATAGTTCCGTAATAGACAGCCAGTTTTCTGTAGATTTAGAAACTAATACATTAATCACGTTCATTGCCCGATCAATCGATTGCATACATTTATCACCCATCCCTTATCCTTCATTACATGAAATAAAAACTTATTAAAATAATTAAAACGTATTGACAGTATACCATATTCAAATTTATAATTTAATAAAGTTTCCTATCAACGGAATAGTTTTCCGTTATACGGAAAAGTCTACAAAGGAAGAAGGGGTAGAAAATGACACATTGTTCGTCTATGTACAAACCATTAGAACGCGTGATCGTAAAACATCCAAACAACGCCTTTATCAGCCAAGAGCAAATCAATAAAGAATGGAAAGAGTTTAATTATATAGAAGCACCTGATTTTAATGAGTCCGTAACAGAGTATGCTGACTTTATCTCTATTTTAGAAAAGCATGTTCCTAACATCGATTATTTACCTCGATCATCAAAAGTCGGCATGGACTCCTTATATGCGCATGACCCTGTTAAATTCACAAGTGAAGGCGCCATTATTTTAAAGTCAGGAAAAGAATTGAGACAGCCTGAAGCAGGTGTTTATAAGGAATTCCTTGAAGAAAAGAACATCCCAATTATTGGTGAATTAACTGGTGACGCAGTGGCAGACGGCGGAGATATTGTGTGGCTGGATGACCGGACACTTGTTGTTGGGCGTGGTTATCGCACGAATGACGAAGCGATTCGTCAATTAAAAGAAATGACGGCTCACCTCGTTGATGAGTTTATCGTTGTTCAGCTGCCACACGATCAAGGAGAAGCAGAGTGTCTCCATTTGATGTCCTTTATCAGTATGGTTGATCGTGACTTAGCGGTCGTTCATTCCCGTCTTATGCCAGTCTTTTTCAGACAAATGCTGATCGAACGCGGCATCCAACTAGTTGAAGTGCCATACGATGAATATATGAGCTTAGGCTGCAATGTGCTTGCGCTAGCTCCCCGTGTTTGTGTGATGGTTTCTGGAAACGATTGCACGAAACAGCAGCTCCTTGATGCAGGAGCCACAGTATATGAATACAAAGGACAAGAAATCAGCTACAAAGGTACTGGTGGTCCAACTTGTTTAACATGTCCGGTTGTACGTACAAATCAATAATAAAAATGCTGCATGATAAATAATGGAGGGATAAAGTATGTTTAAAAATGTGATCGTAAAAACACCTGGAAAGAGCTATGTAAATGGATTAACAACATCTGACCTTGGTACTCCGGATTATGGAAAATTACTAGAGCAGCATGAGGCTTATGTGGAAGCTTTAAAACAATGCGGTGTTGAAGTGACACACTTGCCAGCAAGCGAAGAATTCCCAGATTCAACATTCGTTGAAGATACGGCTGTTTTAACTCCAGAATTTGCTGTTATTACGAATCCAGGAGCTGATTCAAGAAACGGCGAGATCAAAGAAATGGAATCTGTTCTAAAGAATTTCTATGAAAAATTCCATTATATTACTGCTCCTGGAACATTAGATGGAGGAGATATCCTTCAAATTGAAGACCATTTCTACATCGGTATTTCTGAGCGTACGAACACAGAAGGGGCACGCCAGTTAAAGGAAATCTTCGAATCTGAAGGCTATAAAGCGACAATTATTCAACTAAAAGAATTCTTCCATTTAAAAACAGGAATTGCTTACCTTGGAGACAACGTGATCGTAGTTGCGGGTGAATTTATCGATCATCCTGATTTTGCACAATACAAACAAATTAAAGTTACTGTTGAAGAAACATATTGCGCAAACTGTATCGCTGTAAATGACTATGTAATTATTCCAAAAGGGTATGAAGATACGAAACGTCAAATCAATGAAGCTGGTCACAAAACGATCGAATTAGACATGTCAGAGGTTCGTAAGCAAGACGGCGGATTAAGCTGCTTATCTTTACGCTTCTAAAACTTCAGATGAGACGAGACTGTTCCCAAAGCAAAGTGTCAGACCCCACAACAAGATAATGTATATTAGAAGGATGAACATCCGCTATAGGCCGTGTATCAACGATGAGGTCAGACACTTATGGAACAGCTCAAAACAAATTGGAAAGGTGATTATAATGAGCCGATTATTATGGGGAACTCCTGAAACGCTTCGTGCGCTGTTATGTGAACTTGTCAGTTGGGAAAGCCGTACACTTACAGATGGAGAACGAAGATTTGCTTATAACGTTCAAGAGAAATTAAATGAGCTGGATTATTTCAAAGATAATCCGGACTATCTATCACTTCATAAAGCTGATCTTGGCCGACATTTTGTGACTGCTTTTTACAAACATCCCGAGGCAAAGGAGACAGTCGTATTAATCAGCCATTTTGATACAGTCCAGACTGAAGAGTATGGAGATCTTGAACCGCTCGCTTTTCATCCAGAAGAGCTGACGAAGGAATTGCTTAATCGCAAAGATAGTTTACCGGAAGGAGCGCGTATTGATCTCGAATCTGGAAAGTATTTGTTTGGACGGGGCACAATGGATATGAAAATGGGTCTTGCTCTTCATATGGGTCTAATCGAAAAAGCAAGTATTGAGCAATGGCCAATCAATCTGATCCTATTAACCGTTCCTGATGAAGAAGTGAATTCTTCGGGGATGAGAGCAGCTGTTACAGAACTCGTAAATATGCGTGATAAATATGACCTTTCTTATAAAATGTTTTTAAATAGTGAACCGTCTTTCTCCCAGAAACCAGGTGATGACAAACATTACATCTATTCTGGAACGATCGGAAAAATTATGCCGGCCGCTCTATTTTACGGAAAGGAAACACATGTTGGTGAACCGCTAAAAGGAATGACGGCTAACTATATTGCTTCATTCCTGACGCAGTTGATGGAGTGGAATCCTCTTTTCCATGAGAAAGATCTTGGGGAAAACACACCTTTGCCAGTGTCGCTTCAGCAAAAGGACTTGAAGTTGCAATATTCCACACAGACACCTTATCGTGCAGTTGCGCTTTACAACGTTTTTCTTATGAAACGAACAGCTTCTGAAATTATGGATTTATTCGAGCAGATAGCACAGGAAGCAGCACAGAAGTGTAATGAGTCATATAAAGCGCTTTGCCAGCATGAACAAATTGAAGGTGTAGGACAAGTTCAAGTATTGCGTTATGAAAAACTGCTTTCTTATGCGGAGAAAAAACTCGGTACAGAGTTTATTGAACAAACAAAGAGGGACGTTCTGGAAAATGAGGAATGGGATGAACGTGAAAAATCACTGCGAATTGCTGACAAACTTCTGATTCAATGCCAGGAACTTGCGCCGGCTATTGTATTATTGTTTACACCGCCATATTATCCAGCTGTGAATACATCTAACGATCCGCTTATCATTGATTCCGTGAAGTTAGTGCAGGAAACAGCTCGAAAGTTCGATGTAGAAGTGAACCAAATGCATTATTTTAATGGTCTCTGTGATTTGAGTTATGTCCAATATACAGACGATTCTGACGGATGGGCGGCTTTTGAACAGAATACACCAGTCTGGGGCGAGGTTTATAGTATTCCTTTTGAGGATATGCGTCAACTGCAAGCTCCTGTATTCAATGTCGGACCATTCGGCAAAGATGCGCATCAGCGTACAGAACGTCTTCATATTGATAGTGCTTTCATTCATACTCCTGCCATGATTGACAGTTTAATAAAAAGTATGATGTAAAATTTGGTGGATATGCGATAGAGTAAGTCTATCGCATATTTGTGATTAGTAAGCAGCAGAAAGACATTCATTGAATGAAAAAGAAGATGTCAGAAATTTTCCGACATCTTCTTTTTTTGATTCTTTTCCTATTTAAGCAAAGCTGGATCGTGATGTTCTATTTTTTTTCTTTTTTGCCACGTCATTGAGATGAGAAACGTAACGACAAGAACGATAAGGCCGAGTAGGAATGGGGAGTACATATGCACGTCGTATAGAAGACCGGCGAGCATTGGTCCGAGCACATTGCCGATACTCATATAAGCATTATTCATGCCCATCGCAAATCCCTGTTCATTGCCTGCAAGTTTGGAGATCAGTGTATTCAACACCGGGCGTAAAATGGATGAAGCAGAAAAAATAGTAAGTGTAACGATAAAAAATAAAACGTAGCTGGAAGAAAACAACGATAATAAGAAACCAGCTGCTATGACAGCGAGAAATATATTCAGTACTGTTCCTTCACCATACCTACGTACGATGCGGTCAACGACGAATATTTGCACGATGACACTAAGAATTCCATTTACCGTCACCATTATAGCGATTTCTTGTGGAGTGGCGCTAAATTCGTCATTTAGAAAAAGTCCAATAATGGACTCATAGGCCATTAAACCGAAGCTCATGACAAGAGTAATAACGAGCGGAATAAAGTACGGTTTATGAACAGATTGCGCCAGTTTTTTCACCATTGGATCCGAATCTGCTTCTGATGAAAAGCTGCCTGTTTCTTTGCTTTCTTTTAACCAAATAGCAGAAAAGATGACAGCAGCGAGCCCGACAATTGCAGAGACGAGCAGCGGTATTTTTAATCCGAAGTCTGTAAAGAATCCGCCGACACCAGGGCCAACGACGAATCCAAGGGACATAGCGGCAGAAATCAGGCTGTTGCCTTTGGCACGCTGCTCCATTGTCGTGATATCCGCAACATAGGCGAAGATAGCTGGAATTAACAAGGCGGCACCGATTCCGCCAATGGCGCGCGACACATATAAAATACCGATCGAATTAGAAAAATAAAACACGAACATTGATAGAGCCAGTCCGCTAAGCCCGACGATGATCATAATTCGACGGCCATATTGATCGGCCCATTTTCCAGCCAGGGGGGACATGAGGAGCTGAGTGCCAGAAAAAATGGCGATCATTAACCCAGCAGCCGTCCCACCTTCGCCGATAGAGACTAAGTAAGCAGGGAGAATAGGAATAATAATACCGAAGCTGCCAACCGCAATGAACATATTTATCATTAAAATTATCATCTTTTTACGCTGTTCTGGTAACAAGGCGCACACCTTCTTTCTTCGTACAATTCATGATGAAAATGCTAACTATTTAGTATAACAAGGATTGAGGAAGAAAGTCAATTAGGTGTGGGATGTTTAAAGTAAGTTATTTGCAGTATTTAAGCATGGAAGCCGATGAGTGTGGCTTTTTTATCGAGGCCGACAGTATCTTTGTTAGGGAATGTGATAACTGAACTGATATATTCCCATCTGATGAAGAGGTGAACAGGGCATGTTTCTTCTTTTTGTTGGTCGGCTGGGATTTCGGTTCCTGTGTCATCTAATACCTCAGTTCGTTTGTGACAAGGGTTTTCGACCCAGATTCCCATGCTTTCCACGTGCATTAACTTCACCATGTACCAATCTTCCGGATGATAAATACCCGTGATAGAGCCGACAAGTTCTTCTGGAAAGTTGCGAAGTCTAATTTGGATTTTTTGGTTGACGAAAGTATCTAAGTACACATAATCACTCCTTTAAATAAATCTGTTCCTACGTCTAGTTACCCCGTATGCAGGAAGTGAAACAAGTTGCTTTACTTGTCATTTCAAATTTCTACCGGTAAATATAGAAAGATCAAAAAAGCTGTTAAGCTGATGAATGGGATAACTAATAAGGAGAGCAAGAATATGGGTGTCTATAAATCAAACAACAAAAAATTGTATGAATAATCTCATTATTTCTAAAAAATTATAGGATTATTTATAATAAT
>NZ_JAUIYO010000069.1:0-262 GCF_044891285.1 Bacillus lumedeiriae | reverse complement strand
AGCTTGGAAGGCTGAGGTTTTACCATTAAACTACACCCGCCTGTCTAGAACTGGAGGCAGCAACCGGATTTGAACCGGTGATAAAGGTTTTGCAGACCTCTGCCTTACCACTTGGCTATGCTGCCTTAAGCTTAGATGGCTGGGCTAGCTGGATTCGAACCAGCGCATGACGGAGTCAAAGTCCGTTGCCTTACCGCTTGGCTATAGCCCATTAATCATATGGGGCGATCGAGGGGAATCGAACCCCCGAGTGTCGGAGCCA
>NZ_JAUIYO010000068.1:0-266 GCF_044891285.1 Bacillus lumedeiriae | reverse complement strand
AGAGGGTCGAAGGTTCGAGTCCTTCATGGCTCACCATTTTCATATGCGGGTGTGGCGGAATTGGCAGACGCACCAGACTTAGGATCTGGCGCCGCGAGGCGTGGGGGTTCGACTCCCTTCACCCGCACCAAGTTTACATGCGGAAGTAGTTCAGTGGTAGAACACCACCTTGCCAAGGTGGGGGTCGCGGGTTCGAATCCCGTCTTCCGCTCCATAGAAAGTGCCGGGGTGGCGGAACTGGCAGACGCACAGGACTTAAAATCCTG
>NZ_JAUIYO010000067.1:0-274 GCF_044891285.1 Bacillus lumedeiriae | reverse complement strand
TTATACAGTCTGGTGGCGATAGCGAAGAGGTCACACCCGTTCCCATACCGAACACGGAAGTTAAGCTCTTCAGCGCCGATGGTAGTTGGGGGCTTCCCCCTGTGAGAGTAGGACGCTGCCAGGCAAATTTCTTAATGTTGTATAATCGGCCCCTTGGTCAAGCGGTTAAGACACCGCCCTTTCACGGCGGTAACACGGGTTCGAATCCCGTAGGGGTCACCATTTATGGAGGATTAGCTCAGCTGGGAGAGCATCTGCCTTACAAGCAGAGGGT
>NZ_JAUIYO010000066.1:0-277 GCF_044891285.1 Bacillus lumedeiriae | reverse complement strand
GTCGCGGGTTCGAGTCCCGTCCGGACCGCCATTTATATATAATGGTATGGCTCAGTAGCTCAGTCGGTAGAGCAATGGACTGAAAATCCATGTGTCGGCGGTTCGATTCCGTCCTGAGCCACCATTTTTATTTGTCTTTGAATTTAATACGGAGGGGTAGCGAAGTGGCTAAACGCGGCGGACTGTAAATCCGCTCCCTCAGGGTTCGGCGGTTCGAATCCGTCCCCCTCCACCAGTTTTATAGGGGCATAGTTTAACGGTAGAACAGAGGTCTCCA
>NZ_JAUIYO010000065.1:0-278 GCF_044891285.1 Bacillus lumedeiriae | reverse complement strand
CTACCATCGGCGCTGAAGAGCTTAACTTCCGTGTTCGGTATGGGAACGGGTGTGACCTCTTCGCTATCGCCACCAGACTGTATAAAGTTGAAAGAATTGTTCTTTCAAAACTGGATAATATGTTTAAGTAACCGGCAATCGAGTGCCATTGGGTGTTGCTTTTACGCCATACGGCGTGATTGGTTAAGTCCTCGATCGATTAGTATTCGTCAGCTCCACGTGTCGCCACGCTTCCACCTCGAACCTATCTACCTGATCATCTTTCAGGGATCTTACTA
>NZ_JAUIYO010000064.1:0-279 GCF_044891285.1 Bacillus lumedeiriae | reverse complement strand
ACAAGCAGAGGGTCGGCGGTTCGATCCCGTCATCCTCCACCAGTATTGCCGGTGTAGCTCAATTGGTAGAGCAACTGACTTGTAATCAGTAGGTTGGGGGTTCAAGTCCTCTCGCCGGCACCACTTTCAAAGAATAAACGTCCTATTAAGACGAGCCATTAGCTCAGTTGGTAGAGCATCTGACTTTTAATCAGAGGGTCGAAGGTTCGAGTCCTTCATGGCTCACCATTTTCATATGCGGGTGTGGCGGAATTGGCAGACGCACCAGACTTAGGATCT
>NZ_JAUIYO010000063.1:0-284 GCF_044891285.1 Bacillus lumedeiriae | reverse complement strand
CTACCATCGGCGCTGAAGAGCTTAACTTCCGTGTTCGGTATGGGAACGGGTGTGACCTCTTCGCTATCGCCACCAGACTGTATAAAGTTGAAAGAATTGTTCTTTCAAAACTGGATAATATGTTTAAAGTAACCGGCAATCGAGTGCCATTTGGTGTTGCTTTCCGCTTGTCCAGCTGCGGCGCCTTGCTCCTCGGGTCAAATAACCTTCAATCAATGAAGTCAAAGAACGAACTTCTTTGATTGAAGAACATTTGCCTGTCGGAGCAGTACAGGCGCCTACGC
>NZ_JAUIYO010000062.1:0-318 GCF_044891285.1 Bacillus lumedeiriae | reverse complement strand
GGAAATCTCCGGATCAATGCTTACTTACAGCTCCCCGGAGCATATCGGAGTTAGTCCCGTCCTTCTTCGGCTCCTAGTGCCAAGGCATCCACCGTGCGCCCTTTCTAACTTAACCTAAAATGGCGATTACTCGGTTTTATTGCTTGGTTACTTTTATACGATATTATCCAGTTTTCAAAGAACAATAGATATTACTTATATATAGAAGGAATTCATCCTTCAAAACTGAACAAAAAACAATGCCGTTAATTCGTCTGTGAGAACATCGTTCTCTTCTGCTAGTAGGTAAGGCGTACACCTTCACCGTTCACATATTCC
>NZ_JAUIYO010000061.1:0-353 GCF_044891285.1 Bacillus lumedeiriae | reverse complement strand
AAACACCGGATGCAGTAACTGAAGAAAAAGCTGTTGAAGTAAAAGAAAATAAATCAGCGGCAAACAAAGCTGCTTCTCAAGCAAGTGTTCATGCGAGCAAGACAGCTAAAGCAAAAGCTTCAGCACACTCAGCAGTAGTAACTAAACCAGAAGCATCCGTAGAGAAAACACCGGATACAGTAACTGAAGAAAAAGCTGCTGAAGTAAAAGAAAATAAATCAGCGGTAAACAAAGCTGCTTCTCAAGCAAGTGTTCATGCGAGCAAGACAGCTAAAGCAAAAGCTTCAGCACATTCAGCAGTAGTAACTAAATCAGGAACACCTGCAGAGGAAACACCGGATGCAGTAACTGAA
>NZ_JAUIYO010000060.1:0-379 GCF_044891285.1 Bacillus lumedeiriae | reverse complement strand
CAAGCGGTTAAGACACCGCCCTTTCACGGCGGTAACACGGGTTCGAATCCCGTAGGGGTCACCATTTATGGAGGATTAGCTCAGCTGGGAGAGCATCTGCCTTACAAGCAGAGGGTCGGCGGTTCGATCCCGTCATCCTCCATCAGTATTGCCGGTGTAGCTCAATTGGTAGAGCAACTGACTTGTAATCAGTAGGTTGGGGGTTCAAGTCCTCTCGCCGGCACCACTTTTAAAAAATCATCGTCTTATTAGGACGAGCCATTAGCTCAGTTGGTAGAGCATCTGACTTTTAATCAGAGGGTCGAAGGTTCGAGTCCTTCATGGCTCACCACTTTTATATGCGGGTGTGGCGGAATTGGCAGACGCACCAGACTTAGGA